>JANNRU010000334.1:0-3137 GCA_031401755.1 Acidobacteriota bacterium
AAGCCATGGAAGCCGTGGAACTTGATTCCTTCGATGAAGATACGATCGCGCAAGGGCATCTCGAACGGGCCAGTCTATTTTCGACGCTCGCCAGTGTCAATCGAGACCCTTTCACGGTAGGCGCAGATCGGGAATTCGCGGGTATTTCAGTCCCGAGCCGGTATTGACGAGCACGACTCGATCACCCGGAGCGATCGAGCCACGGCGGACCAACTCGCGAATCGCGGCCACCGTCGCGCCACCCTCAGGCGCGGCGAAGATCCCCTCGGACCTGGCTAGGTCGAGTTGGCCTGCGGCCATCTCCTTGTCGGTGACCGTCAACGCCGTTCCATTCGACTCGCGAATCGCCCTGAGAATCAAGCGATCGCCGATCGTTGCCGGCACACGCAAACCGCTGGCGTAGGTCCGCGGGTTGACGATGCGTTCGGCAACTTCGCGGCCCTCCTTCCAGGCCTGGACGATCGGTGCGCAGCCTTCGGCCTGCACCGCGACCATCCGCGGGCGCCGGTCGTCGATCCAGCCGAGTTGACCGAGCTCTTCGAACGCCTTCCACATCCCGATTAGACCCGTTCCGCCGCCGGTGGGGTAGACGATCACATCCGGGAGGCGCCAATCGAGTTGCTCGGCGATCTCGAAACCCAGCGTCTTATTGCCTTCCAAGCGCCAGGGCTCGCGCAGGGTCGACAGGTCGAACCAACCTTCACTCTGGCGCAGCTCGCGCACCCGCGCGCCGCATTCGGCGATATTCTCGCCGCCGACATGCACACGCGCGCCAAAGACTGTCGCCTCGAGCAGAAACGGTTCGGGGGTGTCGGCCGGGAAAAAGACGTCGATTCCGAGTCCGGCCAGCGCGGCGTAGGCCGAGGCTGCGCCGCCGTCGTTGCCGGAAGAAGACAATGCCAACCGCCGCAATCCGTAACGGCGGGCCATGGTCACTGCACATGCCATGCCCCGGGCTTTGAGCGATCCGGTCGGGTTGAGGGACTCGTCCTTGATCCACAGACGCTCGATTTCGAGCGCTGCCCCGAGGTAGAGGGCGGGAAGCAGCGGCGTGTAGCCCTCACCGAGGCTCAGGGCTACCTCGGTGCCCGGGAGCAGTTCGCCGTAGCGCCACAGGTTTGCCGGCCGCTCAACCAAGACTTCGCGGGTCAAGGTCCGCGCCGCCTCATCGAGCCGGTAGCGCGCCAGGAGCGCGCCGCCGCAGCGATCGCAGGTGCCCTGCGGACGGTCGACGTCGGAGACGTTTTGACAAGCCGAACACTCGAGCCAGCCTAGGGTCGAGCGAGGCCAGGTTTCAGTGCCCACGTGCCAGCCTTCCGCGCCGCGAACAACGGCGTGGCGTCACCGTAGCTCGGGGACTCCACTGAGGGCAAGACCTTTGTCTGGAGACTCCGCGATCTCGGCGAACAGGCTCGTAATCGGGGTTCGAAGTACCACGAAAACCCTCGTCGGGTCGGCGGTGCACCCTTGAGAAACCTCCAATTGAGCTTGGAATCCGCGGCAGACAAAGCGTAACTTCCGCGCAACTTCTCGGAGAAACATTGAACACCCGCCGACTCGCCTTGCTGGCTTGCGCTGTCGCTCTCATCCCTACTACCGATCGCGCCCATGCCGCGCTATCGCTCTACGTCACACCGGAAGACCTCGCCCGCCAGGCAGCGGTCGTCGTCGAGGGACAGGTGACGCGGACCGCGACCGGCCTCGACCCGCAGGCGGGGACGCTCGCGACCTACGTCGGCGTTCGTGTCGAGGCGGTTCACCGCGGACCGCAGGATCTCGACCAGATCGTGCTCCGCGAGTTGGGAGGAAGATTCGGCGAATTTGAAAGCGTGATCGATGCCGTCCCGCTCTACGAGGCCGGCGAACGCGTGTTCTTGTTCCTCGACGTGGCACCGGACGGTGCACTGCGTACGAGTGGAATGTTTTTCGGGAAATTCACATTGGATTCGACCCGCGAGCAAGCGGTTCGCGAGCTGGACGGTCAGGGGCGCATCGCGTCTCGACCGGAAGGCGGCGGCGAGCGCTTCTCTCGCGCGGATCTTGCCGCGCTGGCGGCGGGCGCGACCTCGGGCGCAACGACCCACGGATGGCATAAGGCTCCCAACGAGTATTCGCGACTGATCTGGGACGACGAGCGACTCGCGCCAGTTGAGCTAGCCGAAGCTCGGGGAATCCCCGGTCGTCCACTCGAAGTCGCACCCGTGGGCCGTAGCGCAGGCGCTGCCCCCGACTTCGCCCCGCTCGTCCCGTCGACTCCCGCGCGCTGGATGGAAGCAGATGCCGGCGAGCCCATTCGTATCGCGGTCGATCCCCGCCGAAATCCGCTGGGCGACGACCAAGCCGCGCTGGCGGCAATCGAGGAAGCGCTGCTGGCCTGGAACACAATTCCCGAGGCCCGCGTCGAACTGCAGATTGGGGAGATCGTTCCCGATTGGCCGACGCGGTTCAACGGCAGTCCAGCCACGACCTATCACGCCGAGAACGTCGTCTTGTTCGGTGATCCTTGGGAACAGATCGCCGACCCGATTGGCTGCTCCGGCGTGCTGGCGATCGGCGGCTACTGGCGCTCGACTGGTGAACCACGCACGATCAACGGCCGCCAGTTCTGGGCCGCGCATCAAGTCTATGTGATCTTCAATAATGGACTCGAGTGCTTCCTCGGCAATTCGGAAAACCTGGCCGAGGTCGCCGCCCACGAGCTCGGTCATGGTCTCGGCTTCGGCCACTCCGGCCAAGTCGACTCGATCATGCGTCCCTTTCCCTACGGTCAGCGCGGCGCCCGTCTGGGTAGCGACGAGATGGACGCCGCACACTGTCACTACCCGCATTCGTTCGAGTTGCCGGGCCCGGCCGCGGGCCAGGTCTGGGTCGCCGGGTCACGACAGGAAATTCTCTGGACCGCGACCCACGAGGTCGGACAGGACAACGCAACGGTCGACATCCAGATCTCACGCGACGCCGGGGCGACCTGGCGCACGATCGCTTCCGGAGCGCGAAACGACGGTCGCCACACCTGGACCGTCGACGAGGCCCCCGGCACAAATCTACGACTTCGCCTCGTCCGCCCGCTCCGTCAGTCGGCCGCCCCGTCCGGCTACCCGAACGCTTGCAGCGGGGCCTTGGCCCAGTTCCCGATC
>JANNRU010000335.1:0-9477 GCA_031401755.1 Acidobacteriota bacterium
GGGGCACGGGGGGGGGTGGAAGTTGGAGCGGCGGTCCCTGCGCCATCCCCGGTGCCGCTGCGATCCCGAAAACGAACAAAACCTTGAGCGCCTCTTTCGCGATCATGCCCCACCTCCGCGGCCACCGGAGTGGCGTCCACCCGATTGTGTACGACGAGAAGACGAACGCTGTGCCCCGTCGGTGACATGACGACTCACGACGGGCGGTTGCTCGATCCGCATCATCGGTCCGGTGGCTCCGGACCTCGATGACGTCGGCCCGGCCGCCGCGGCGGCGGCGGCAGCGGATGCATCGGATCCCGGGGACCCATCGTGTCGAAACGCTCCCGCTGTTCCGGAGTCAAGAGCTCGCGAATTCTTTTTCGGGAGGCCTCGACCTCGTCGCGCATCCGTTCGCGGCTGTCGGCCAGGATCTCGCGGACACGAGCGGCCTGGTCCGCGTCCAGCCCAAGCTCGCGTTCGAGTACGGCGCCGAGACGCCCGCCGGGTGGCGGCGGCGGGCCCGGCGGCGGGCCGACGGCGAACCTCGCAATGTGCAAGCTCGCCGCGCCCGCGATCATCCCGAGCGTAAACGTCGCGATCAGGAGCAGCGTCGCGCCAGCGCGAGAGGCCCTTGGAATCGCGTCACTCAACGGGCGTTCCTATTCGACCAACGCGGCGAGCACGGGATCCGTCCCGCCCTCGGTCGACACGCCGTCGCTGACCCAACTTCCGAAGGAGGTCGTCTGATCGTTGGCGACGGCGTCGACCGTGATCCCCCGTCCTGGCCAGAGGATCGCGGCGACAACCAACAGTGCGGTCGCGGCAGCCAGGCGCGGCAACCACTGGAATGCGGCGGCCGAGATCCAGATCGCCGGATCCGCTGCGAGCCGTCGGCGTCGCGCGGACTCCCGGAGCATCGAGGGCAGGGCCGTCACCAGTCGCTCGACTTCGACATCCCCCAGCGGACTCGCTCGCAGGAGCGCCCTGCGGACTGCTCCGTCCACCCGACTTCGCCGGTCAGTCATTGTCATCGCTTCCTTCGAGAATCACCCGCAACTTGCGACGAGCACGAACCGCGCGCCATTTGACCGCCATGGTCGTTGAGCCAATCGCGTTCGCGGCCTCGGCCATCGAAAACCCTTCGAGGTCCACCAGGACCAACACCGCTCGGTCGATCGCGGAGAGGCGCGCGAGCGCCTGCCGCACGCCGAGCACGTCGAGCGGCACCCCGAGACCTCCGCTTGCGGCGGGCTCGCCCTGGGCGTCACCGATCACTTCCAGCGGATCCTCGACGCGACGCTTCCTCTGGCGCAACCCATCTAGGGCCTTGCGCGCCGTGATCGAACGCAACCAGGCTCCGACGTCACCTTGCGGGAGCGCAGCGGTGGTCAACGCGGCGATGAACCCTTCCTGAACCACATCCTCCGCCTCGGACGCCGAGTAGCGCCCCATCACGCTCCATGCCGTGCGAATCATCGAGGCCCCGAAACGCCGAACCAGAATCTCGCCCGCTTCGTCGTCTCCGTTGCGCGCGGCCAGCAACAGTGCGAGATCGTCCCGCTCTCCGGACGGCTGGGACATGCTGCCGTTGACCTCGCCCTCGTGCGCGATCGCACCGTGCCCCTGAACTGGCCGATACCGAGCGTAGTCGATATCGCGCAGAGCGGCGCGGTGGACGATGTCGATCGTCTCCGCGCCGCACGAACGACGGATCTCACCGCATCCGACGATGTCCCGGCCCCACCCCCGGGCCCGGCATCTCTTTCAGTTTTTCGCGAAGCTCATTTTGCTGTTCCGCGGTCAGGATCGGCAAGATGTCGAGCGCCAAGCTCCGTCGAGCCCGATCGAATGCCCGAGCGCGATCGGCAAGTGCATTCGACGCTTCGAGGATCTCGGCCTCGCTCGCCACGGGATTCCAGATCTGCTGTTCGAGGGATCGCCGAGCAGCGGCGAAGGCTCGTCCGACTTCTTGTAGGTCCCCGTCCCGGTGCCGTTCGAAAGCTGTACGAATCTGCTCGCGCTGCTCGATGCTGAGATCGAGATCCCGCAACGCACCGCGGATCGGGCCCACGGGATCGTGACCCGGGCCACGATCGTGCCGGGACATCTCTTCCGGCCGACCCGGGCCGCCAGATCCCTCGGCGGACCAGGCCGGCGATCCACTGACAACGACCGTCACAGCCACGGCGGCGACGGTCACAAAGCACTTACGCTTCAGGCTCATCGAAATCGTCTCCTTTGGAGCGTTGCCCCACCACCGAGGAGACGTCCCGGCCATGGCCCGGGTGACACTTCCCGGTCCTCGGCTACCATTCCGCCCTGAGGAGGCCTACGGTGAAGATCGCGCTACTTGCTGGAGGATTGGTCGGCGTCCTGCTGGCGACCTGGATAACCCCCACCCTCATCGCCTGGTGGTTTGAGCCCCCCGTCGAAGTTGGATGCAGCTGTCAGGAGCCGATCCTATGGGCGATGTCGACCTTCCGCCGAACGCAGCTCGTCGGACTCGTGTCCGGAGCGATCGCCGGATTCGTGGCCTGGGCGCTGTTCCGCCGATCCACCTCGCCGACGTATCGAACATGACGCCGTCGGGCCAACACGATTCATGGAATCGGCTGATGGATCGGCAAAAATTACCGCGTCCTGACCGCCGGCGGCGCCGTCGACGAGCACGACCCGAGCGTCGCGATCGGGTGAGGCGTCCTCCAACCGTTCGAACACGGCGAACTCATGCTGCCGGCCTGGAGGTCATCGAGCGCTATCAGCCCCGGGGTCTGAGCCGCGGCCGGGGCGGCAGCGAGGATCGAGACTCGCGACAAGAGACTTAGCCGAAACGTGCGCGCCGGAAAGCTCGAGCTTCGACGCGATCCGACAGATCGTAAATTGCGAGATATCCTGCCGGAAGTTTCAACGACGGAGGGCTTGAGATGCTGCACGCCGACGACGCAATCGTGATTCGGACGTTTCTGACGCGGCAGGAGGCGGAAATGGCGCGAGGCCTGCTTGAAGCGAAGGGCATAGCGGCAGTGGTCGTTTCGGACGACTGCGGCTCCCAAGATCCGGCGTTGCAGTTCGTCAACGGCGCCAAGCTGCTGGTCGGGAAGTCGAATGCCGATGAGGCCGCGCTCGCGCTACAGACCGAAGGAGCGTGAATCCCGGCTTGACAAGCTCCGGCGACGGGCGGATAGTTTTAGTGTCGTCCGAACACGGAGGGTCGCAGATGATCAGTCCACCGGACCCAACCTGCCCCGCGTGACCAATTGCCGGAATCGCGAGGGCAACCCAAGACGATCGACGGAGGCGTAACGCCGCGCCGGAGCCGCTCGATTCATTCAATCGATTCGCGCCCGGTGCCCGAGCCGTAAAGGCCCTTGGCCACCCTACGGTCGTCATCGAACGGGGAGGTTTCGGCCTCCCCGTTTTTTCTTGTCGGGCTATTTGCGGCAATCGCGTTGCGGTCCGACCCTTTCCCGGCAGGACTACGACTACAATGACGCGGACCGCAATTAGAGGCCCGCGTGACGCCCAACCGTTCCCCAGAAGACGCGCTGCTGCTTCAGCTGATCGTCGAAAACCTACCCGACATGGTGTTCGTGAAGGATGCCGAGGAATTGCGATTTGTGCGCTTCAATCGCGCGGGCGAAGAGCTACTGGGCTGGAAACGCGATGAGTTGATCGGCAAGAACGATCACGACTTCTTTCCCGCGCAAGAGGCCGACTTCTTCATCGCCAAGGATCGCGACGTGCTCGCGGGTGGAACGCTCGTGGACATCCCGGAAGAGCCGATCCACACTGCCCGTCACGGGGTTCGGTGGCTTCACACGAAAAAGATCCCGATCGCCGACGCGCAGGGCCGTTCCCTGTTTCTACTCGGCATCTCTCGCGACATCACCGACCTGCGCGAAGCACGCCTAGCGCTTGAAGATCGAGAGAGCCGTCTACGGATGCTGCTCGACCACTTCCCGGGCATCGTCTGGACCGTCGACGATCAATTACGGCTGGTCACGATCGACGGCTCTCGCGCTGGCGCACTGGCGGGTTCCTCGGCGGAAATCAAGGGTCTTCCGATCGCCGACGGACTGCCTCTACTCAAGGGACCGCGCAGTGCGTCGGAGCTGCACGGAGCGGCCCTTGACGGCCAAGCGAGCTCCTTCGAGTTCACGGCCGGCGGGTTTGATTTCGACGCCCGACTGCAACCGCTCGGTGGTAGCCGCGCGGTGCGCATGATGGGCGTGGCACTCGACGTCACCGAGCGGCGCGAGGTCCAACGCCAGCGCATGCAGCGGGTCGAGAGCCTCGGCCTTCTCGCCGGTGGAATCGCCCACGATTTCAACAATCTACTCGTGGCGATCCTCGGTAATGCGAGCTTGGCCCTGAGGCGGCTGGCTCCGGATTCACCTGCGCGAAAAGACCTGGAGCAGATCGAAATCGCCGCCGAGCGCGCCGCCGAGCTGACCCGGGAGATGCTCGCCTACTCCGGTCGCGCTCGATTTCAAATCGAACCGATCGATCTGTCCGAAATGGTCGGAGAAATGGCCGCACTGCTCCGAACCAGCGTGCCGCGACAAACGGGACTCCACATGTCCCTGTCGCCGAATCTCCCCCCAGTCGAGGGTGACGTGGCGCAGCTCCGACAAGTCGTCATGAATCTGATCACGAACGCCGTCGATGCGATACCCGAGAATGGCGGCGCAGTGAGCCTACGCACCAGCGTCTACGACCTCGATTGCGGCGTCGTCGACGAGATGGGTGAGACGATTCCTCTGGGTCGCTACGTCTTGCTCGAAGTCCAAGACACCGGCTGCGGAATGGACGAGTCGACGCGATTGCGGATCTTCGATCCGTTCTTCACGACCAAGAAAGGCGGGCATGGTCTGGGACTCGCCGCGGTTCTCGGAATCGTGCGCGCGAATCGAGGATCGATTCGGGTTCAAAGCACGCCCGGTAGTGGAACGACGGTGCGTGTCCTGTTCCCCGCACTCGAAGGGTCCGCCGAGTTACGCCCGCCCCAACCGAAAGTTGTCGAGAGTGACTCACCGGGCGTGACCGGCGTCGTTCTCGTCATCGATGATGAGCCCAGCGTACGCGAGTTCGTCCGCTCGGCACTCGAATACGCCGGCTTCGAGGTTTTGACCGCGAACGATGGGACTAACGGCCTGGACGCCCTCGATGCATCCGCGGACCGGATCGATCTCGTCCTGTTGGACATGACGATGCCCGGGCTCTCCGGAGAACGGACCTACGAGGAGCTGCGCAAGGCGCATCCCGAAATCCCCGTCGTGCTTTCCAGCGGCTTCAACGAAGACGAAGCGCTGGCGCGTTTTGCCGGGCGAGACCTGGCTGGTTTCTTGCAAAAACCGTATCGTAACGCACAGTTGCTCGATGTCATACGTCGGCACATGAAACGAACCTGACGTGTCGAGATGCAATTAGGGTCCGGGATCCGCCGCTAGACCCAAGCGCCGAACGTCAGCGTGGGTCCCCGTAGACTTGCAATTCTCGCGCGCGCCATCGAAGACCAGGTCACGCGGATTAGGCGGCATCGCTCGATCGACCCAGAACGCAGGTCCGAAGCAATCGGTTGTCGCCTCGCTCCAACCGAACTCCAGCCAGTTCGCTATAGTTTGACAAACCGATCTATCGCTTGGCGCTTTTCGCCAACCAAGGGAATCCCAGAATTGAGTCGGCGCTCTCGAGGCACTATCGTTGCCGGGCCGAACCCGACACCCGGCGCGGTCAAAGTTGACCCGCACCCAGCCTCGGGCTCGCTCCAACGATCGGGGGGCGACGGTCGTGGAATCCCCTGACTCAGAGTTTCCAGGCGATCGCTCCGCGGCGCTCGTCTGCACGGCGCGTGCGATCCGTGACTTTGGCGACGGGTTCGCCGCTTTGCTGCTTCCGGTGTATCTGATCGCACGCGGCTTCGATGCCTTTGAGATCGGCATCGCAGCCACGCTCGCACTGTTCGGCTCGTCCTTGGCGACCCTGGGGATCGGTCTAATCGGCGGCAGAATCCAGTCCCGCGGATTATTGATCGCGGCCTCGGCATGGATGGCGGCGACAGGATTGGCGTTCGCTGTGTCGAGCCAGCCGACCATCATTTTTGTGATCGCGTTCCTCGGGACGATCAACCCTTCGGTCGGAAGCGTCAGCGTTTTCGTTCCGATCGAGCACGCGGTTCTCGCCCGCGCGGCCGGCCATACCGCCCGGACCAAGTTGTTCGCTCGCTATAGTTTGATCGGCGCACTGGCCGCCGCTGCCGGATCACTGGCGGCAACGAGCCCTGGCATGCTTGCTCGGTTCGATCTTTCAGCGATCGGCGCGCTTCAAGCAATGTTCTTGCTCTACACCGTCTTGGGCGTGGTCGGTGGCCTGATCTACGCGCGCATGCCGCGCCGAGCCGTGAGCAGCGGCGACGAACGCCACGCCCCACTCGGTCCATCACGTCGCAGGGTTTATCGCCTGGCGGCCCTGTTTTCGATCGACGCCTTCGCCGGAGGCCTCGTCGTCCAGTCCATGCTCGCCCTGTGGCTCTTTCAAAAGTTCGACCTGTCGCTTACGACGGCCGCGGTCTTGTTCTTCTGGACCGGCGTCGCCTCCGCGTTTTCGTTTCCTGCAGCGGCGTGGCTGGCCTCACGGGTCGGGCTGGTCAATACGATGGTCTTCACTCACATCCCGTCGAGCGTGCTGCTGATCGTTGCCGCCCTCTCGCCGACGCTCGAGTTCGCGCTCGTCGCCCTGATCCTCCGCGCGGCGCTCTCGCAGATGGATGTGCCGACGCGCTCGTCCTACGTCATGGCGATCGTGACCCCTGCCGAAAGAACTGCAGCCGCGAGCCTCACTTCGGTCCCGCGCAGTCTGGCCTCCGCGATCAGCCCGACGCTCGCGGGCGCGCTGCTCGCGGCGGGCTACGTGGCGTGGCCGCTGATCCTGTGCGGTCTTCTGAAGATCGGCTACGACATCGCCCTGTTGTGGATGTTTCGCACCGTCCAGCCCCCGGAGGAATGCTAGGTGCGCTTCATGGCCGCGCGCAGTTTGTCCGCAAGAGTTCCGAACGACTCCGCGACGTCTCCCTGCTGACGCTGAGTGTAGGCCTGGGCCTCGCGCTTCTCTTCGGCCTCGTGGATCGCCTTGCGGCTGAGGCGAATGCGACGTCCACCGGGCTCGACGTCGAGGACCTGGACTTCGACCTCGCCGCCGACCGGAAAGGTCTTCCGCAAGTCGCCTTCGCGCTCGACCCCGGTTTCGCCGATCGGGATCAGGCCCGTCCGCCCGGGAGCGAGGAAGACGAACACGCCATAGGGCTCGTGGCGCTCGACTCTACCGACGATTCGAGCGCCGGCGACGATAGGATCGCCCCCCGTCTCGGCCCCGGACTTGGCACTGCGCGCACGGGCCGAGCTTTCGTCGACGATCGCCAGGCCGATGCGCTTGCGATCCGGATCGAAGCTCAGGATCTCGACGACGACCTTCGTGCCCGGAGCGACGTTCTCTTTCCAACTCTCTCGCTTGCCGGTCGGCGGAAAGCTCGATACGTGTGCCAGCCCCTCGATCCCAGGCTCAAGCTCAACGAACGCGCCGAAGTCGGCCACGCGCGTCAGGCGACCTTCGAGCATCTGCCCGACGGCGTAGGTGTCCGAAGCGGACTGCCATGGATCGGCTCCGAGTTGCTTCAGGCCCAGCGAGATCTTGCCCGTTTCGTCCTCGACGCGCAGGACCTTGACCTGGACCTGGTCCCCGGGGCGAACGACCGCGTTCGGATCGGAGACGCGCGACCAGCCCATCTCTGAGACGTGGACCAACCCTTGAATCCCGCCTCCTAAATCGACGAAGGCTCCGTAGGCGACAACCGAAACCACCCGCCCATCGAGCACGGCGCCCGGAACGATCGCGCGCCGTACCTCATCGGCCCGCTCTAACTCTTCGGCTTCCAGCAGCACGCGGCGCGAGAGGATCAGATTCCGGCCGTCTTCTTTGTATTCGAGGATCTTGAACGTGTAGACCTGACCGACGTGAATCGACGGGTCGGCCGTGAACGCGGAGTCGATCTGCGAGATCGGACAGAACGCGCGCTGAGTACCGATCCGAACCTCGAAGCCGCCCGCGACCGCACGCTCGACGCGCCCCTCGACCGGAAGTTCGGCGCGGAACGCTTCCAGCAAGCGCTGGCGCGTGGCGGTACCTCGGGCGAGCTTGTGGGACAGGGTCAACCCACCGGCCGTCGAAACGACCACGGCCTGGATGAAATCGCCAATTTCGACGTCGAGCTTGCCGTCCGGATCGACCAGTTCTTCGATGTCGATCGTCGCTTCGCCCTTGCCCCCGACGTCGACGAAGGCGACCTCGTGGGTCAGCGCGACGATTCGTCCTTCGACCGTCTGCCCCTCGCGATAAACCGTCGGCTCGAAGGACGCATCGAGGAGGCTTGCGAAGTCTTCCTCGTCGGGGGGTGCAAGATCGCGGGTCTCGTCTGCGGCCATCGGCGGGCTCCCTCGTGAGTCAAAGACTCTAGCCGATTTCAGAACCGGACGGTCGCTACTGGACGACCAGTCCGTCGCGGATCTCGACCGTGCGGCCGGCGCGGCGCGCCAGGGCCGGGTCGTGCGTGATGACGATCAACGTTCGCCCTTGCTTCCACAACTCCTCGAACAACGACATGATGTCGCCACCCGACGACGTGTCGAGGTTGCCCGTCGGCTCGTCGGCCAGGATGATGTCGGGATCCATGGCTAGGGCGCGGGCGATGGCGACGCGTTGCATCTGGCCGCCTGACAGCTCGGTCGGCTTGTGCTCCATGCGGTCGCCGAGCCCGACCCGATCCAAGAGTTCCCTGACCCGCTCTTCGCGTTTGATTTTCGGCACCTGGCCGAACAGCAGCGGCAACTCGACGTTTTCGAAGGCGCTGATCTGGGGCAACAGATTGAAATTCTGGAACACGAATCCGACCCGTTCGTTGCGGATCGCCGCCAAGTCATCCTTGCGCATCCCACCGACTTGCTTTCCTCGCAGCTCGTAGGTCCCGGAAGTCGGCGTGTCGAGGCAGCCCAAGAGGTTCATCAGGGTCGATTTCCCGGACCCCGAAGGACCAACGATCGCGATCAGTTCGCCGGACTCGATCGTCAGGTCGACGCCGCGAAGCGCTTCCACGCGCACCTTTCCCGTGTCGTAGGCCTTGCGAATCCCGGCCATCCGAATCACCGGTCCGTTGAAGCCGCCGTCCCCGTTTCTGCCGACGTGGCCCATCATCCTCACTCGTAACGCAAGGTCGCGGCCGGGTCGATCGCCGCCGCACGCCGTGCGGGAAAATAGGCCGACAGAAGCCCGATCGCCCCAAGGACGGCAGCAGCCGAAAGTCCGACCGCCGGGGAGAGCGTGGGCTTGCCGAGGAACTCGAGCGCTTCGTTACCCTCGGTCGGAAGGAGGCCGATGACGACGATGATCATGATATGACTAGTCAAGGTGGGAATGTCGGGCAAACGGAAGAAGAAGACGATGATG
>JANNRU010000336.1:0-3982 GCA_031401755.1 Acidobacteriota bacterium
GGCGCGGCCGAGGCCATCGCTGACATCAACGGCGATGGCGTGCTGGATATCGTCAAGCAAACCTCGTTGAACGACCCGACTTATGTGGGTCTGGCCTACAACGATCCCGCGAACGAAGGGCAATTCGACGATTTCGAGGTCGTGTACACCCAGTCGCCCTATTTCGTGTCGGTCGGCGACCTGAACAACGACGGACGTCAAGATTTGGTCGTCACGGATGACGGCCAGGACCGCTACCTGATCAACCAGGGTAACGGCACCGATGGGCGGGCAGACTTCGTTTCGCGGGCCTTTAGCTACGATGCCGCGAGCGACGACGGCTTTGGCAGCGACAATTTGATCGCCGACCTGAACAACGACGGCTGGAACGACGTCCTGGTCGCGGACGTCGACGTCGACATTTCCGGTTGCACCCGTCGCCTCCATGTCTATCGAAACTTGGGTGGGGCCCCGGGTTCGATCCCGACCCTGCAAGAACAGACGTCCGGGAGCGGCTGCGCGACGAGTCAAGGCAATCCCGCATCCTGTTCGGTCGCCAGCATCCCGAGCAATCTC
Source organism: Acidobacteriota bacterium (assembly GCA_031401755.1). Classification (GTDB taxonomy): domain Bacteria; phylum Acidobacteriota; class Polarisedimenticolia; order Polarisedimenticolales; family Polarisedimenticolaceae; genus JANNRU01. The sequence continues at coordinate 556 of JANNRU010000336.1, forward strand.
CTCGAGGGCGTTCACGACGTCGCGGTCTTCGATATCAATAGCGACGGCTGGCTGGACATGGTCATCGGACGGTGCTCGGGAACCCAGATCTGGATGAACCAGCCCCCTATCGGGGTTTCGTTCAGCTATCCAACGGGGCTTCCGAGCTTCGTACCTCCCGGCCAACCCTTCGCGTTCGAGGTGCAGCTGACCGGTTTCGGCGGCGCCGTCCCGCTCGAAGGCTCGGCCCGCATGTTCGCGTCGGTCGACGGTGGGCCGTTCGTCCAGAGCACGCCGACAAGCCTCAGCGGAGGCCGGTACCTAGCAACCCTCCCGACTGCCGCGGGCTGCGCGGATACGGTTCGTTTCTACTTCAACGCGCAGTCGACGGCACTCGCGACGTTCGACGATCCCTCGGGATCGCCAGTCGAGTCCTACCAGGTGGTCGCTGCGACCGGCGTCCAGCCGCTGGTCGAAGACGGCATCGAGGGCAGCATCGCCGGCTGGACCGTGACGAACGACCCGTCGCTTTCGAGCGGAGCTTGGGTCCAAGCGGTACCGGTCGGCACCCTTGGAACGGGTGGCGCACCCGCCGCGCCCAGCGAGGACGCGGATGCCTCGACTTCGATGACCAAGGCCTTCTTGACGCAGAACGGCGCCCCGGGCGGCACTGCCGGTGCATCGGACGTGGATGGCGGCCCGACGCGGCTCGACTCGCCGTCGTTCGATCTGTCGGGGACCGACGGCCGGGTCTCCGTCAGCCGCTGGTTTTACACTTCCGGAAACGACACTTTCACCATCTCGGTCTCGAACGACGGCGGAGCCAACTGGACGCTCGTCGAAACGGTGATCGGGATCCAAAATTCCTGGCAGGTCTCCTCTTTTCGCGTTGGCGATCATGTGACGCCGACCGCGGACATGCGAGTGCGGTTCAGCACCAGCGACACCCCCAACAACTCGGTCACCGAGGCGGCCGTCGACGTTTTGCGGGTCGAGAAATTCGTCTGTGCCGCGTGCTTCGACAACGACGACTGCTCGGATGGCGAATTCTGCAACGGTGCCGAAGTCTGCAACGCCGGAGCGTGTGACCCGGGCCCCGCGCCGTGCGGCGGCCCGCTGTGCGACGAGGTCGGCGACACCTGCGTCGACTGCTTCGACGATGGCGATTGCGATGACGGAACATTCTGCAACGGTACGGAAAACTGCTCCGCGAACAGTTGCGTCCCAGGAGCCGACCCCTGTCCCGGCGATTTGTGCAACGAGGGCTCCGATATTTGCGTGGACTGCCTGGCTAACACCGACTGCGACGACGGCGTCTTTTGCAACGGCGCGGAGCAATGCGGTGGCGGCCTCTGTTTCGACCCCGGCGATGCGTGCCCGGGGCAGCTGTGCGACGAGCAGAACGATCTGTGCGTCGGCAACGTGCAGCTCCAGCCGCAACTCGGAAAACCGGTTTTGGGGCTGACCGGAGCGGAGCAGCAGCGTTTTGACGCCGGCCGCCTTGCCTTCGACCTGACCTTCACCGCTCCTATGGGACTGGGTCCGATATTCAACCAAGACAGCTGCGGCAGTTGCCACAACGTACCCCTCGGGGGCTCCGGATCGATTGTCGTCACGCGGTTCGGCTTCAACGACGACAAGGGTGGGGGCTTCGATTCGTTGGCCTCCCTTGGAGGCTCACTACTGCAGGCGCAGGCGCTGAGCGATGAGTGCAGGGAGAACATTCCCAGTTCGGCGAACGTCACCGCCCAAAGGGTAACCCCGTCGATCCTCGGTTTCGGACTCGTCGAGGCGATCCCCGACGCGCTCATTCAGGCCAGTGCCACCAACCCGCCACCGCTAGTGAGCGGCCGGGTCCACATGGTGCCGATGCTGGAGGAACCGGGAGGCGGATTGCGGGTCGGACGTTTCGGCTGGAAATCGCAATTGGCAACCCTACTGTCGTTCTCGGCCGACGCGTCGCAGAACGAACTCGGGCTGACCAACCGGATTCTCACTCAAGAGAACGATCCGAACGGCGTCGACCCGCCGTTGTTGGTCGACTGCGACGCCATTCCGGATCCGGAGGACGGACCGGACGGCCAGGGCCTGCACTTCATCGACCGCGTCACCGATTTCCAGCGATTCCTAGCTGCGCCGCCGCAGACTCCTCGCTCTGGCATGAGCGGTGAAGTCTTGTTCAACAATATCGGTTGCGCGTCCTGCCACGCGCCTTCGTTCGTCTCGTCGAACGATCCCCAGATCCCCGAGGCGCTGCGGGGGAAATCGATCCGCCCCTACTCTGATTTCCTGCTCCACGACATGGGACAGGCTGCCGACTTCATTCCCCAGGGCGCTGCGGAGGGTCGCGAACTGCGAACGACTCCGCTGTGGGGGCTGCGTGTTCGCGATCCGATTTGGCATGACGGCCGCGTCGCGGGTGGCACCTTCAACGGGCGCATCACCAGTGCGATCTCGCTGCACGACGCACTGAACAGCGAGGGACGAGCGGCGGCCCAGGCCTTCGCCGCTCTCGGGGCGTCAGACAAAGCGGCCGTGATCTCGTTCCTCGACTCCCTCGGTCGGGCAGAATTCGACTCCGACGGGGACGGCGACGTCGATGCCGTCGACTACCAGAGTTTTCTGGCCTGCTTCACCGGCCCGGGGAGCTTCTACACCGCGAACGACCCGTGCGCGATCTCGGACGTCGATCAGGACGGCGACGTCGATGATGATGACTTCGACCTGTTCCTGGCCGCCGCCGACGGCGCGGCCGGCCGCGTTCCCGACGGGGCGACGGTGGCTGGGGTCCCGCTAATGGTAACGCTCCAACCCAACGGCGACCTGATGCTCGACTGGAGCGCATCGTGTGCCGCTGGTGATGGAGATTACGCGGTCTACGAAGGAACTCTCGGGAGCTTCGCGTCGCACACTCCCCTGCTCTGCTCGACAGCGGGGGCAACGACGGCGACGATCACCCCGGGAGCGGACTTCGTCTATTATCTCGTCGTGCCGACGAACGGATTCCGCGAGGGCTCCTACGGTACGGACTCGATCGGCGTGGAGCGGCCGGCCGGAATCGGCGCGTGCCTGCCTCAGTCGTTCGCGGCTTGTCAGTAGTCGGTGGTCGTAACTCTTGGAGTCCCGCGGGATGCGGGGGGAGCAGAGCATGAGTCGTAAGTGCACCGGCACGGGCCCCGCCGTCCGAATGTTGGCGTTGGTTGTCGTTGCCCTCGGGATCTGCTCGTCGGTCCAGGCGCAGTGGGTCCAGTTCATCGACGAGACGACGACACGCCTCGTAGCCCCGTCAGGACTGGGCACCGCGGACCCCGAAGAGAAGGATTACGCAACGGGCGACCTCGATCACGACGGCGACATCGACCTCGTCGTGGTTCGCAAGCAGCCGTTCACGAGCGCGGGTCGGCGCGCAAACGTGTTGCTGATGAACGAAAATGGCGTCCTCACCGAC
>JANNRU010000337.1:0-2581 GCA_031401755.1 Acidobacteriota bacterium
CAGCACGATCATGTTCAATGGCTATGTCTACTCGGCGGGTCCGCAGTGGTTCACATTTCTTGGAATTGGTTGCGCGATGGCACTGGGCCAGTCGAATCGTGCGGAGCCGCGGTCAGCCTGAGACGAACGTGGGGCCAAGACCGCTCAGCGATAGATTCGCTGAGCGTCACCGTTTCGCGACAGTCGGCTTGGGTGGTCACAATCATCGACGGATCGAGGAGCGCGAACCGAGCAGACGACCCAGGCGAGCTGCCCCCATTCCCAAGAGTGTGCCCTGCACGATCAGTCGGGTGGCAGCAGGTGCCGATGGAACGATCGAGCGAACGGCGCCGGATCCTGCCGTCGTGACGCGCTCGAAGCTTGCCGCGCGTTCACGCCAATCGGGCAAACCCAATGGACGGTGCGGGGCGGCCCACAAATGTGTGAGCGCGCGCCTTCGCACTTGTTGCAGCGCCTCGAGGATGCTTGGCCGATCATTGAGGGCAAAGACGGAGATCGGACCCAGTTCCGGAAGGTCCCGGAGGGGGTCTTTCGGATTTGCAGTGATTACAAGTGGAATTCGATGGGTTCCAAGAATTCTCCAAACTTTGGCTGGAACTTGCACCCCGCCATGGTTCCCTAGAACGATGTGAGCGTGTGCTCCGGCCTCAGCTGTTGAGATTTCTGATAGCGTGCCCCGAGTGTGATAGTCGTCGGCGACCGCCCGCAGCGCCAAGCGCTCCTCGGGACGTGAGACGTCGCCATACCAAATCAGCCGTAAGGATCCAGCACCGTGAAGGCTGCGATAAGCGTGAACCGCTTCGACGAACGGATGTAGCGAAAGGCGAGGCCCGTAGACGGTCCCGCTTTGAACGATCACGAGTGGTGGGGGTGGTGGCGGCACTCCCGAGGGTTGCCAGAGGACGCCGGCCGGAATGACGTGGAGTGAGCGATGCTGCAGCGATCCTTCGCGAGCGAAGAGGTCTGCGGTCGCATTCGTAGTCACCACGACAGCGGAAACGTGCGCGAGGAGGAGATCTTCGATCCGTGCTTCACGAGTCCGACGCCAAACTCCAGAAGAAAACCGCATGCTCCAAGGGTCGCCGTAGTCTGCTATCCAGGGCAAACCGAGCTGAGTCGCGGCGTAATAGCCGACGAAAAGGCCACTGAAGGGTTGCACCGGCGTAACGATGCAGTCGAACGCGCTCGCCCGTTCCTTGAGCCAGCGCGTGGCCTGAACCGCAAACGAGGTCCAACAATCCGGCCATACCAACTCGGCGAGTCCGCGACGACAGCGGGCCGAGACCGAGGTTGGGTTGATTGCATAGCGCCAGCGGGCGAGCCGAGTGGAGCCAATCGTTTCTGTCTCGACGCCACCGTCTGCCAGTTGGCGCGCCAGACCGGGGTCCACCGCGGGATACCCGGCCGGAAGCTCGCTGCGGAGGATGACGACGCAGTGGCCCCGGCGAACGAGTTCCGGAGCCAGGTTCGCCCAGCGTTCACTTCGGGAGCCCCCAGCGGGCGGGCCAGTGGCCAAGACGACCAGATAGCGCATGCGCTAGTTCCGACGCGCTCGGCGGAAAGACAACGATCGCGGGATGACGAGCAGCGATTCTCGCTCGCCGAGCGAGAACACCTTGAAAAAAAATCCACCGCCGAGAAAACCGAGGAGGAACACGATACCGGCGATCAAACACCGGAGCGCAGCTGCTGTTTCCGCGGTTGCCAAATTCCAGGCCTCTAAGGGGAGAACTCGGGAGATACAGGCGCCTACGCCGCAGGCTATGGAGAGTCCAGCGATTGGAAAAAGGAGTCTGCCAGGAACAAGGTCGGCGATGGGCAGGGACGTTTGTCGTGCCATCAAGACCAGGGTCACGACGATCGTCACATAGTAACCGGCAGCGTAACCGATGGCGGGGGCAATGAACTGTAATAGGCCACCGTCGGCGAGTAGGGTGAGCCCGACCGCGACAACAATGTTCGCAGTCAATCCGACTCCAGTGAAGAGAAGACTCGCCGTCGTATTGCCGAGGGCGCGGAAGACCACGCCGTAGTTTGTGACTCGCGGGATGAGGGCGAGCAAGAAGATCGAGAAGGGCCACGCAGCCCTCGAGTATTGTGTGCCGTAGACCGTCCGAATGAAGTCTGGAGCGATCGCGAGAATGAGTGCGACGCTCGGAAAAGCGACCAGGGCGCCTTTACGCACGCCACGCTGCCACAGTTCGACCAGACCCGAGCGATCTCCCACCGCGCCACGGGCGACGAGGTCCGGCATGAGAGCCGAAGCGATGCTGGCAATCCAAACGCCGACCCAGGGAAGCCGGACAGCGCCAACGGCGTAGTCGGCGTAATCAGCAGTGGACAACGTTGCGGAAGCAAGTAAGTGGCCGAACTGCTCTTGGGCGGCCGCAAGTGCGCTGGCGATCAGCAGTGGTGTCACATAGGCGAGCTGTTCCCGGGTCGTTCGCATGCCAGGAAAAGCCCAGCCGATTTTGGTTCGCAGTTGAAGCCAACAGATTCCAAGGATGGCGATCGCGAGCCACGATAGGTTCATCGTCCAGAAAATCGCAGTCAAGGGCTGGCCGAGCGCCGCAGGGACGAC
>JANNRU010000338.1:0-3625 GCA_031401755.1 Acidobacteriota bacterium
TCCACGCCGACCGCGAACATCGCCTCGAACTCCGGATTGACGCGATCGGTCGTGATCCGGGCGACCGAGAGCTTGTTGACGTAGAAAGTTGCGGTATGGCCCAGATAGAAAATCAACGGATGACGTAACGGTTCAGGGCGCAGATAGAGTGCGCGCTCGGACCGCACGGTGTCGTAGAGCCGCTCGTCGATCTCATATGTCGCGTGGAAATAATCTCGGATCTCCGCGCGTTTCCTTGGCGCGTCTCCGTCGTCAAGGACGACAGTTCGCGTGATTCTGGGTCCCATGATCTCCTGTAAGGCACGATCTCCGACGGTTGTGCGCGTGGATGCGCCGCCGGATCGCCCACCAGGCCCAGCCTAGTCGGCTCGTGCGGGGCCTGCAACTCCGCGCGACAGGTGTTCGCGGGGTTGGGTAGCGAATTGTCGGGGCGATCCTCGACGGTAGAGTCGAATCTTCGCAAGTAGTCGATCTGGCGGCGTTTGGCCTGCTCTTTGGCGTGCAGTACACGGCAAGTGTCGCCGACGCCTCCAGCGATGCCAGTGCGGTGACGCTTGTTTCGGCGCACCGGCGGATCGAGCGTTTCCGTCGTCGCGTTCAGCGCGCGTGAATCGGAACCGGAGCCGGCAAGGGTGCGTTCGGCCGCGGAATCTGAGGTGAACTCATCCGCGTGTCGCGGGTTCGGTCCAACTCAAGCCTGCAACCGTCGACAGGCTGGGGACGGAACCCGTAGCGGTCGTAGATCGGCCTGACGAAGGCTGCACCGTAACCGACCGGGCGTTTCGCTTCGATCTCGACCCTGCGCCGCTCGAGGTCCAGACGGCGCGTCGCATCGATCCTCTCGTGTTCGCGATCGATGAACTCGCGAACGTAGGCCCAACTTGCCGAATCGTGTGGAACTTCCGACACGGGCGACGGCGCCGCTGACGCGAAACGGCCGAGATCGGCGTTGGTGTAGAGCCGGACGACCTGGGAATCCGCTGCTGGAACGGAGAAAGCGGCGAGGGCCAAGACGGCCGCTGGGATCATTCGGCTCACGCTCCGAAGCTACCGCGAGCCTCGGCAGATGACAAGCTCATTCGGCCCCGGAGCATCAGTTGGCGCGTTCGACGGGTTCGGACCCGGAAAACCACGCCAACCGTTTGCGGAGCGTCTCGACGAAGCCGCGGTCAGAACGGGGCCGCGTCGGAGGCTAGAAACGCCTCTTCCTCCGGTGTGCTGCGGCGACCGAAGACTTCATTGCGATCAGGGAAGCGACCGAAGCGCTCGACCACGCGCCAATGCCGAATGGCGTAGTCGAGGTAGCTGTTCATCGGCGAGCGCAGCGAGGGTGGCGCTTCGGCGGCGAGTTCGCGGAACAGCGCGACCGAGCGTTCCTGGTCGACGAGCCGTTCCGAGTGCTCGAGCGGCAGGTAGGCAAAGACCCGCTCCGCCGGGGTCAGTGTCCGGATCCAGCCCTGTTCGGACAGACGGTCGGTCAGTGGAATCGCCAACTCGGACTGCGTGTAGGATCGAGGCTGTTCCCGATACAGGTTCAACGAAAACTGGTCCAGGAGAACGATCAGCGCTAGGCAACCCCGTGGAGTTTGTTCCCAATCGGGTAGCCCGCCGGCGACCGCATGCGTGAGGTCCGCTTCGAACTGAATGCGGATGTACTCATCGACCTCGTCGCCGCCACCGAACCAGAGCTCGTTTCGCTGAGAGAAGTAGGTCGGAGAGTGATCGAGATCGCCAAACCAGTATTCGAGGATCAACCGAGCCCGCGGATCAAGCATCGTCGGAACGACTCCTCTGCTGGTCGTGTCGAGCGTCGGCGGCGAGTTGCTCGGCTTCTCGACCGAGATTGGGATAGCACGATTGGCGTTAGAATGCCCCGCCACATCAGTGCGATTGGGTCTCAGTCAACAGAAGGATATCCACCCGCCGATTCATCGCCCGGCCCTCGCTCGTCCGATTGTCGCCCGACGGTCGAAACTCGGCGAAGCCGCTAGCGGCAATCCGGCCGGGCTCGACTCCGATTTGGTCGACGAGGAATCGCACGACGCTGGTCGCCCTGGCCGTCGAGAGTTCCCAGTTCGAGGGGAAGGCCGCGGACCGGATGGGAACATCGTCCGTGTGCCCCTCGACGCTCAAGGAGAACGCCGTGTCCTTGATCATCAAGGCGACCTCCCGCAGCGTGGAGAACGACTCGGGTTTCAAACGCGCCTCGCCGGTTGCGAAGAACCCGCCCTCGGACAGGCTCACCGCAACTCCGCGCCGATCGACCCGCACGGACACGCCGTCGCCGAAACTGGCGATACCCATCCCGTCCTCGAGCGCTTTCAGTGTTTGTTGGCCCTGCGGGGAGAGCGAAGCGGGATTCGTGGAACCGCTGAGGTAGGGGGTCAGGTTGGACAGGATGATCCGGTCGCCGGCCAGCGCAGCTTCGACGGGTGAACCGAGGATCGCCCCGGACGGTACGCCGTGGATCCCCAGGGCCGACTGGACCGCCGAAGCGAATTTTCCAGCTTTTTTCTTGTCCACCTGCGAGGTTGCGAACATGACGACGAAGAAGGCGAACAGGAGCGTAATGAAATCCGCGTAGGAGACGAGCCAGCGCTCGTGATTGACGTGCTCAGCGTGTTTCTTTTTTCTCACCGGTGGCGTATCGGGCTCAGGCGGTGGCCGTGACCGGCTGTTTTGATGGCTCTGTCGAAGGTTCGTGCTTGTCGTGTACGAAAGCTCGTAACTTGCTTTCGATCAGCTTCGGATTCTGGCCCTGCAAGATACCGATCGCTCCCTCGACGATCATTTCGCGGAGCTTCATCTGTTCGCGGTGGAGGATCTTCAATTTCGCCGCCGCCGGAAGGAACATCAGGTTGGCCAAGCCCACGCCGTAGATCGTGGCCACGAACGCGACCGCGATGCCCTCGCCGACCTTGCTCACGTCGGCCAGGTTGGACATGACGTGGATCAGGCCGAGCACCGCACCGAGGATACCGATCGTCGGTGAGTAACCGCCCGCGGCCTCGAAGACCTTCGCCGGCATTTCGCCGCGCTCCTCGGCCTCCATCAGGTCGAAGTCCAGCGCGTCGCGCATCGCTTGCGAGTCGATCCCGTCGACGCCGAGCATGATGGCGCGGGCCAGGAACGGGTCTGAAGCGTTCTTGATCTCCTTGTCGAGGGCGACGATTCCGTCCTTCCGGGCCTTGCGCGCATAGCCGAGAATCTCGTCCAGCAGCGCCTCGGGCGTCCGGTTCTTAGTCCCGATCAGCGACATCGCCGCCTTCCCGGCGTGGATCACCCCGGACAGGGGAAATGAGATGAGGACGGCTCCGAGTGTGCCGCCGACGACGATCAGCGCGGCGGTTGGCTGAACGATCGCATCGAGGTGTCCACCTTCCAAGTGATTCCCAAGTAGGATCGCGCCGAAACCGACGATGATCCCGAGAATGGTTGCAAGGTCGAGCTTCATGAATCTCCCCGGCGAAGCTCGCGTCGGCCGGACCATGCTCGCAGGTCGTCGTCATTGACACCCGCGAGCGTGGCCTCGATCATCGTCGGGGTCGGCGGTTCGCCGCCGGAGAGCAGTGCGGCGAGCCCACCGGCGGAGAGCACCTCGGCGCGGTAAGCGACGATTCGCCTG
>JANNRU010000339.1:0-1971 GCA_031401755.1 Acidobacteriota bacterium
GGATCCGAGGGCGCCAACTGTGCAGGCGATCCGACCGGCGATTTTTGCCTCTGGGACTCGCTCACGCTGAGCGCTCAGTCCAACGAAATCCTGAGCGTCACGCTCCAAGGCGCGACGGAGAACCAGGTCGGCTTCGACAACATGACCTTTTGCACCGCCCTTCCGGATACCGGGGCCTGCTGCACCGGTGAGAACGCGTGCAACGTCACGACGCCTGAGAACTGCGATTCGTTGGGCGGTTCGTATCAAGGGAACGTTGCGGAGTGCGGACCGGGCACGTGCGGTCCGCCGTTCGTCGCCGGCGTACCGGAGGCTGTGATCTGTTCGCCCCAGTTGGCTACGCAAACGCTCGAACCGGGAGAGTCGGCGACAATTTGCACGCAGGGCGACCGCGCTGGGCGCCAGATCTTCACCACCGCGACGATCGGGGAGGGAGTGGGCGGGCCGGTGATCGCGCGCGGGCCCTGCGCCCAGATCGTGGGCGCGGATTTTGATCCCAGCGGCTTCATCCCCACGACGGTCAACGTTTGGTTGACCGACGCGAGCGGAGACTATCTCCCGCAACCCGGTGAGTTGCTCACGCTGGACTTCGAGATCCTGAACGTCGGCACGGATCCGCTGTTGAATCCGGTCGCGGTACTGCGTAGTCCGCCGAACTTCTTCAATCCGCTCCCCGTAGCCTTCTTGCAGGCGACTTCGGCATACCCGGATTTTCCGGGCCTGAACGACAGCGACCTTGGTCAATGCGATCCTCCCACGGATCCGGCGATCTTCCCGCAGACCAATCACGCCTCTTACATGGCCCGGCTTCCGCAAAATCAGGTCGGGGGTGCGACCCGAACGTTCCAACTCGTCTTCCAGGGAACGATTCCCGGTCAGGGTCCGGTGACAAGGGTACTGCCCGTCCCTCTCGGCATCGGTAGGGCGTGTAATCCAATCGCGTCGGGCGGCCGACCTTACGACGGGCTCAGTGGGTTCCTGAATCCGGTCGACGCGAGTTTGGTGCCTCGCGGCTACCCGATCGACTTCTCGTCGGGTACGTTCCTGGTCGGACAGGCGATCCCGCTTCGCATCGAGCTCCGCTGTGGTGCAAATGCTAGCGACCCCGAGAGATTTGATCCGTTGCCGCAGATCCGATCGATCACACAGGGTGACGTCGAACTGCCGTTGACGGGGATCCATGCCGGTCCCGGCGACCCCGACGACACCTTCTTCGTCTGCGGAGCGACCGAGTGCAGCTTCAACCTCGATACCACGCAGATCCCCGAGGGTGACACGGTGATCGAGGTGGCTTTGCCCGACGGTCGGAGATTCCGAGCCGGACTCACGATTTCCGAGCCATGACACGGATGAGCACGATGCGTCCGATCCAGAGATTCACCAGGGCCGTCCTCGGCGGCTGCTGTTTCCTCGTTGCCGGCCCCGCTGACCGCGCCGAGCAGCGGACCGGGTACGTCGAGTTTGCCGTCGGCGCGGCAGCGGTGGCGAGTTTCCCGGTGATCGGGCCGCCCGAAGGGATCCGTTCAGCGGGTGTCGGCGCCGGGTGGGACGGGGTCCGACCGGCGATCGGCCCGGAACTCGGCTGGGAACCGTCGGCCGTCGCCGCCGGCACGCCGTACAAGATTTCGGGCGCCAGCATGTTGGGAAGCGTCGTTGCGTTCGCTGTGAGTCCCGATGGACGGACGGCGGTCTATATCGCCGACCAACTGGCGCTCGGCCGCTTCGAGTTGTTCAGCACCCCGGTCAACGGATCCCAAGCGCCGATCAAGATCAGCGGCAACTTGCCTTTCGGTTCGGGCGACCAGGGTGTCCGGCTATTCCGGATCACTCCAGACAGCCAGAACGTGGTTTTTCTGGCGGACCCGTACACGGGGGGAGGTAACGACGACGGCTTCAGCGTGCCGATCAACGGAAGCGCCCAACCCGCGCAATTGAATCTCACCTCCCAGCGACCGATCACCGGGATCGGAG
>JANNRU010000340.1:0-4368 GCA_031401755.1 Acidobacteriota bacterium
CATCACGCGTGAGTTGGCGTTCGAGTTCCATTACTTCTTCATGAGAAAGTTCTGGTTCGTCTACCTGGCCAAAGGTCTGGTCTTCTTTCCTGGCGGGTTTGGAACGATGGACGAACTGTTCGAGTTGTTGACGCTGATCCAGACCCGCAAGACGGGCAAACCGATGCCGATCGTGCTCTACGGGAAAGAGTTCTGGGACGACTTCGTGGACTTTGAAGCACTGGTTCGGTGGCGGACGATCTCGCCCGAGGATCTCAAGCTGTTCCACGTGGCCTCGACGCCGGAAGACGCGTTCGAGTTCTTGACGCGCGAGCTGACGCGACTCTACTTGGAGCCGCGCCCCCGTTGAGGCGCGGCATCACGGGTCGTCGTCTCGGCGGGACACTAACGGCGGTTGAGGCTACCCTGCCCGGATGAGGTCGTTGTCGACTCGAATTCGAAGAACGGCTGGGGAGCTCCGCCCACATAACCCTGAACCGGCCCGACCATTTCTAGGATCTGGCTGGTGTGAAGCGTCTGAACGCGGGGTCGTTCGTAACGCACGGCTTGGGGAAACATTGGTGACTCCTAACTGGTTGAAAGCACGCGAAGTATACGAACCACCTCCGGTGCTGTCAATCGAAGTCTGTGGGCCCCCGGCCCGTCTTTCGCCGACAACCGAGACAATCCCGCCGCTCAAAGCCGGCCAGGGGGAGTCCCCGGAACGCTCGAGCCGACGGCTCCTCGTTCAGTGTCGGTTTCGGCGATCAGACTCGCCAACTCATCGGTGCCCGCGCCCGGAAGCGGCGCCGCCGATCTCGCGAGGCGGAAACGCTCTCCGCGACCTCGACACCCGCGGGCGATCCGGCGAAACGGCCGCGCCCCGCGCTGTTCTTTGAGGCCGGAGTATCGCGGTGCGCAGGCCCCGGTTGAGCGACAGAGCAGGCCAACCTAAACTCTAGGCTAGGTCGGTACGGAACGGAACGTACCGTTATTTAGGAGGGAACTATGTCGCGCCCGATTCGCAGCCTAGCGGCGCTCGCTCTCGCTACCGCCGTCGTTTCCGGCGCGGCGACCCAAGCAAGGCCAACTCCGGGCGAACGGAGCGACAGCATCTTTCCAATCCCCGCGTCCCTAGTCGGCAACGTCGCGTTTTGGGAACGAGTCTTCGGCGAGTGGACGAGCCATCAGGTGATCCTCCACGACCTGAGGTATCCCGAGTTGATCTATGAAGTCGTCGCGCTGCCCGGGGCTGCAGAAGAGCGCTACACCGACATCCAGAAGGCGTTCGTCGACGCGCAGCGCGAACGGTGGCAACGGTCGATCGAGCATCTCGTCGCACGAGCGAAAGCCGGCGATAGCCTGGCCGAGGCCGAGGCGGCCTGGGTGCTGCGAATCACGGAGATCTGCGGGGCCACCTGCCTCTCCGACGCCCATCAGCGAATCCGAGCGCAACGAGGGATGCGCGATCGATTCATCGCCGGGGTCGAGCGGAGCGGCCGCTGGTTACCGCGAATGCGCGAGATCTTTCGTAACGCCGGTCTTCCCGAGGATCTCACGCTGCTCCCGCATGTCGAATCGTCGTTCACGCCGACGGCCCGCTCCTCCGCTGCCGCGGTCGGCCTGTGGCAGTTCACCCGACCGGCGGGTCTGCGATTCATGACGATCAACGCCTCGATCGATGAGCGCCTGGACCCGATAGCGGCAACCCGCGGCGCGGTCGGATACCTCGCCGACGCCTTCTCCAAGCTCGGGAACTGGCCACTGGCCATCACCTCCTACAACCACGGAGTCCAGGGCATGATGCGCGCGGCCGCCGAACATGCGGGGGATCCCGACCGAGTCTTCCGTCATTACGATGGGAAGTATTTCGGCTTTGCTTCTCGAAACTTCTACGCCGAATTCCTTGCCGTGTGCAATATCGTCCACAATCTCGAGCGCTACTTCCCGGAGGGTGTGGGCTTGGCCCCCCCGATCGCGGAGGACCACTTCGTCCTCGATCGCCAGGAGTCGCCAAACGTGATCGCCCGCAACTATGGCGTTTCGATCGACAGCCTGGCCGCGCTCAACCCCGCTTGGTCGTCGCGCGCCTTTCACGCCGGACGTCGATTACCCGCGGGCACCCAAGTTTGGCTGCCGAAGGGCACCTTCGAACGCATCGCGCGCGGAACGACGGTGGGTCCGGCACCGAAACCGGAACGCGCGCTGCCTGCCGATGGGAGCTGGGTCGTTCGCGCTGGCGACACGCTGGCCTCCATCGGGCTGGCGTTCGGGGTCGCCCCGTCGGTTCTGCGCACGTGGAACGACTTGCCCGCTGGGTCGAGCCTGATCCACCCGGGCCAACGACTAAAGGTTCAACCGACGGAGAACGAACCGCGCCGACACGTAGTTCGTCGTGGCGACAGTCTGGCATTGATCGCACGGACCTATCGCGTGCGTCTGGCCGATCTGATGAGCGAGAACGAACTCGACCCCGACGACGTCATCCACCCCGGGCAGCGTCTGCGAATCCCCTGACGCGTTTCGGGACCCCCTTTCGGGCCTCTTGTATAGTGTCCGAATGCCCCATTCTCCCACACCTCGCCCCGGCAAACCGCGGCCCCGACGACCCAGCGGACGCCCCGCTCCGAAGGTCCGCCCCGAGATGTCGGGAACGGTCAACGTCGAGGTGATCCCGATCGGCAAGGAGTTGCTGCGCGGACGGACGCCCGACACGAACGGCCCCGCGATCGCGCGTTTTCTGAGTCAGCGCGGCGCGATCGTCCGCCGCATCGTTGTCGTCGACGACGATATTCGCTCGGTGACGACCGCGCTCGGCGAGTCGCTGGGCCGCAATCCCAGACTGGTCGTGACCAGCGGAGGCCTGGGACCCGGGCTCGAGGACCGCACGCTCGATGCGGTCGCCGAGGTCCTGGGCGCGCCACTCGCAAACCACGCGGGCGCGCGCGCTCATGTCGAGGAGGCCTATCAACGGCTGCGCAAGCGCCGGATCCTGGCCAAGGGCGGGATGACCGCGGCTCGGGAAAAGATGTGCCGCCTGCCAGTCGGAGCGCAGTTGGTCCCGAACCGGCTCGGAATCGCACCGGGCGCGATTTGTCGCCTGCCCGGGGGTACGGCGGTCCTCTGTCTCCCCGGACTTCCCGACGAGATGCAGGCCGCGCTCGAGGAGGCGATGCCCCTGTTGCGCGACGCGGCCCCCCGGGGGCACGTCGCGAACCGAGAGATCGAAGCCCCGACCGCCGACGAATCGGCGTTGCAGCCGATGCTCGACCGGCTTGCGCACGAGTATCCCGGTCTGTGGATCAACAGCCGTCCTCCCGACTCCCACGAACCGGGGTCACCGAGCGTGATCCACCTCGAGGCCGGCGGCAACTCAACACGAGCGGCCAACGCGGCGGTCGACGCCGCGGTGAAACGTCTACTCGCCTTGGCCGCGGGCAGTGCCTGACGCACGTCGATTCGTCCCGATGATTTCTGGGCTGTTTGCGTCCGAAGGAGAACCGTCATGCGTGTTCGTGGTGGCTGGGCGATCCTGGGTCTCCTGTTGATGTCCCTCGCTTCATTTGCCGACGAAAGCTCGACCGTCGGATCCGCGGAACGTGATTCCGTCGTCAAGGGATTGGTCGAGCGACACGGGGCATCGCACGCCGTCCGTATCCAGCGCGGCGTGACCCAGACGGCCGACCGCTGGTGGCGATCCGACGGCGAGGACTTCCGGGCTTTCTGCGAGACGCATTTCATCAGCGACCCGGTCGCGCTCGACGCGACCTTCGAGAGAATCCAGCAGGTGATGGAGCAAGTCTACGGACACCTCCACGAATTGCGACGCGAACTGACCACGCCGCTCGACCTGGATACCGGGCCGATCCGGCCGGTCGACGAGATGTTCGGGAACTTCGACCTGTCGACTCACGTCGGCGAAGATCTCTACCGCAGCAAGGTCGCCTTTCTCGCGCTGCTCAATTTTCCGGTACATTCGCTGGCCGAGCGGCTTGAGGCGGGCCCAACTTGGGATCGCAAAACCTGGGCGCAATCTCGGATGATGGGCGGCCTCTCCCCGCGTGTGCCGGCCGAGGTCCAGCAACGCGCCACGCAGGCGTTCACGGCGGCCAGTCGCTACGTGGACTCCTACAACGTGCGCATGGATCGCCTGGTCGATGGCTCCGGACGGCGTCCGTTCCCGGAGGGCTTGCGTCTGATCACTCACTGGGGCTTGCGGGACGAACTGAAATCGCATTATCCGAGCCCAGAGGGTCTGGCTCGCCAGCGGATGATTCACGACGTGATGAAGCGGATCGTGCATCAGGAGATCCCTGCCGAGGTCATCGACAATCCCGATCGGTTCTGGAATCCGACATCGAACCAGGTTTGGCGCTTCGACGACGAAGG
>JANNRU010000341.1:0-9643 GCA_031401755.1 Acidobacteriota bacterium
CGATGGCGGCGACACCTGGGTCCGGCTGACGAGCGGACTGCCCGCCGTCTCGCCGACCGTCGGTCGGATCGGGCTCGCGGTCGCCGCATCGAATCCACAAACCATCTATGCACTCTACCTCGATGATCCTGGCGCGTTGATCGGGATCTACAAGTCGACCAATGCCGGTGCGAGCTGGTTCCGCGTCGACACGCCCGGGGGATCGCACACGACCGTGTTCCGCGGCTACGGCTATTACTTCGGCCAGATCCGGGTCGATCCGACGAACGCGAACACGGTTTACCTGCTCGACGTCTACTGGGCGCGATCGACGGACGGCGGAGCCAACTACACGAATTTCACTTCAGGCCTGCACGTCGATCATCACGATCTCGCGTTCGTTCCGGGCAAGCTTTACATGGCCAACGACGGCGGCTTCTACTGGAGCACCAACGGCGGCAGTGCGTGGACCAAGTCACCGGAACTGCCGATCACGCAGTTCTACGACCTGGGCATCGATCCGCAGAATCCACAGCGGCGTTACGGCGGGCTCCAAGACAACGGCTCGGTGCGCACGACGAACGGTGGGCTGTCCAACTGGACCAGCGTGAACGGCGGGGACGGTTTCCAGTGCGAGGTCGATTCGATCGACGCGGATCGGATCTACTGCGAGTCGCAGTACGGAAGCATCGTCCGCTCGACGAACGGGGGCAGCAGCTTCGCCGCGGCGACGAGCGGTATCCCGGCGGCGGACCGCAGAAACTGGAACACCCCGATCACGCACGACCCAACGGTCTCGCAGCGGTTGTACATGGGGACCTATCGTGTCTTCCGTTCGGTCAACGGAGCCGGCAGTTGGAGCGCGATCAGTAATGACCTGACCAACGGTCACCCGCCGCATCTGGAAGCGCCGGACGAATCGCTCGCCTCGGATCACCTGTCAAGCTCGGTCGAAGGAACCGTGACCACGATCGCGGTCAGCGCGGTCAATTCAAACGTGATTTGGGCCGGGACCGATGACGGCAACGTGTGGGTCACGACCAACGCCGGGGGTGCGTGGACCCAGGTCGACGTGCCCGGGCGGACCGAGTGGGTTACACGGGTCGAGGCCGATCCGTTCTCGGCTGCGAGCGCCTACGCGACGTTCTCCGGTTACCGCAACGGTTCGCCGATGCCGCGGATCTTTCGCACAGTCGACTTTGGCGCGAACTGGACCGACATCAGCGCGGGTCTGCCGGACGTGCCGCTGAACGGAGTGAACGCCGATCCCGATCCGCAGATGCGCGGCCGTTTGTTCGTCGCCAGCGATTTAGGGGTCTACGTTACCGACGATTACGGCGCGAGTTGGTCCGCACTCGGCAGCGGCATGCCGTCCGTCGTCGTCCACGATCTTGACCTGGTGGACTCTTCCCGTGAGCTGTTCGCCGGAACCCATGCGCGCTCGATGTTCGTCTACGACCTGGATCAACTGGGTTTCGCCGATGCGGACGCCGACGGTGCTGACAACGGTGAGGATTGCGCTCCGGACAACGGGGGTGCGTTCGCGCTGCCGGAGGAGATCGGCGGCTTGCAAATCGCCGCCGATCGCACGACGCTGTCGTGGGTTTCGGCGGGTCCGACGGCAGGCCTGGCCACGCTGCACCAATTGCTGCGAGGAAGGCTCGACGAGCTGCCGGTCGGCGCGGGCGGATCCGAGACTTGCATCGAGATCGGCACGTTGCTCGCAACAGCGAGCGACTCGAGTCTTCCGCCAGCAGACGCGGGCTATTGGTACGTCGTCCGCGCGAAGAATATTTGCGGCGTCGGAACCTACGGGCGGGCGAGTGACGGATCGCCGCGGGTCAGCACGGTCTGTCCGTAGCGCGACCGCAGCTCGTGGCGTCGAGTCAGCACTCGTCGGGCAGCGCGCCGGTCCTCCGCGAGGAAGACTACGCTCGCCGCGCGGCGAGCGCGTCTCTTGATCTCTCCAGTCGCTTACGCCTCGATCGTGACGTGCCCCGGTTGTGCGGCGACGCGGCCGAGCCAGGCTTGCATCCGAGGATACCGTCCGAGGTCGAAGCCCCCTTCGTGCGCGACGTGGGTGTAGGCGTAGAGTGAGATGTCGGCGAGCGTGTAGGTGTCTCCAACGAAGAACTGGCGCTCGCTAAGGTGCTGTTCCATCGCGTCGAACGCCTTATAGCCGAGTTTCTGCTTTTCAGCGAGGGCGACCGGATCGACCGGAGTACCTCGGTAGCGCAGCCAGTTGCGGGCCACGGCGACATTCGGCTCGTGGTCGTACTGCTCGAAGAACTGCCACTGCAGCACCTGTGCGCGCTCATACCGATCTGACGGAGCGTACTTCGTGCCGTCGCCAAAGTACCAAAGGATAGCGTTCGATTCGCCGAGCGGGAGGCCGTCGTCGAGAACGATCGTCGGCACCCGCAACGAGGGGTTCTTGCCGCCCAGAACTTGTGCGCGGTTCGAGCGGTCTTGGGACGACATCGCGATGCGCTCGTAGGGAAGGCCAAGGTGCGCAAACAAGAGTCGCACCTTGTAGCAGTTACCGGAATCCGGGTTGTCGTAGAGAAGCATTAACCTCCTTCGCGTCGTTCGTTCGCAGACGACGGCTCACCGTGCGCGACCACCACGGCCGCAACCAGGTCGCCCGTGACGTTCAGCGTGGTCCGGCACATGTCGAGGAATCGATCGACGCCGACGATCAACCCGATTCCCTCCGGCGGCACCCGCACCATCCCGAGGATCATCGCGATCACGGGCAACGACCCCGAAGGCACACCCGCGGTGCCGATGCCGCCGAGAATACAGACCAAGACGACGAGCGTTTCCTGGGCCAGGGTCAGATCGACCCCGTAGAACTGCGCCAGGAACAGCACGGTCACGCCCTCGTAGAGCGCGGTGCCGTTCTGATTTCCGGTCGCACCGACCGTGAGCACAAATCGCGCGATGGTCGGGGGCAGGCGCAGCCGCTCCTCGGCCACGCGCAGCGCCGTCGGAAGTGTCGCATTGCTCGACGAGGTCGAGAACGCGACCAAAATCGCCTCGCGGATGTCGGAGAAAAACCGTCGTGGGCTCATTCCGCCAAAAAATCTAACAGCCAACGAAAAGACCACGAACTGGTGCAGCGCCAGAGCGAGCAGCACGACGAGAACGTATCGAGAAAGCTGGATCAGGATCTCCGCACCGAGATCGGCGGTCAGCGTGAACAGCAGGGCTGCGACCCCGATCGGCGCGATACGGATCACGAGCGCGATCAGTCGCATCGAAACCTCGAGCAGGCCTTCGAGCGCCAGGGTCAGCGCGCGAGTTCCCTCGGTCGAGCCAAGGGCGAGACCAACGCCGAATAGCAACGAGAAAAAGATCACAGCGAGCATGTCGCCATCGGCCGCGGCGCGGATCGGATTGGACGGCACGATCTGCACGATCAAGTCCATCCCGTTCGCCGGGGCCGCCATCTTGGCCAAGCCCGAAGCCCGTTCCGCCGCACCCTCGACGAGCCGGGCTCGGGTCGCGTCGGAAAGGCCGCGCCCCGGCTGGAATAGGTGTACCAGGCCGATTCCCAGTCCGACCGCGATCGACGAGACGATGACCGTGTAGGCCAGCGTCCTGAGGCCGATGCGCCCGAGGCGGCCGAGATCGCCCAGTCCCGCGACGCCAAGCGCCAACGCGGAGAAGATCAACGGAACGACGAGCATGAACAAGAGCCGCAGGAAGATCTGGCCGACGGGTCGTGCGACCCAGGCGATGAAGCGATCGAGGCCCGCGGTCTCGGCGAAGAGCGCGTTGCCGACGAGCCCGCCGGCGATGCCGACGAGCATGCCGACCAGGATTCCGACGTGAGGCGATCGATTCCGCCGGAGCGGTGAGGCGGGCGTCGTTCGTTCCTTGTGTCGTGGCAAGTCGCAAAGAGAATAGAGGAGCTGTGCAAGTGTTGCCAAGCCTGGACGTGCGCTCGCGTCGGGTCCATTTCTCCGACCGACACGCTATCCGATGATCGCAATGCCGAGATCGGGATACCGTCGACAGGGAGTGCGCAAGTAATGCTGGGGCACGTCGCGGAATTCGGCCTATTCGGCAGTCGAGCCGTGGGTCGTCTTCACAAGCATGCGCGCCGGATTCGACGCTTTGGCGTTTGACAACGTGCGAGGAGTCGGAGACGCTAGGCCGCGTCTCGGTGGTAGTGGCGAGCATCCCGCCGAGTCGCTCGCGGCATCGAGCTGGTTCAGGTCCCGTCCCGGCGGCTTCACGGGCCGATGGCGGACAAGAAATCCGTAGTGACCAGCCCTCATCGTTCGAATGTTTGGGCGGCACGTGGCCGCTGGCCGATCGCGTCACGATGCGTTGGGTCCGCTGCCGAGGACGCGAGGAAACTACCCTGCAACTCGATTCGTGACAAAGTGGGGGTCATGGCGCGAGCGCTTTCCGTCCCTGCTCTGCGTACCCCGCGTGTTCGCCTCGCACTCGCTACAATGACGACGTCAAAACTTCGATGAAATACGAAAACGACTCCCTGCAATCCCGCCTTCTGCGCGGCGACCCCGACGCGGTCGGCGTCGTCTCGCGCTGGGTCGCCACTGTCGTGACCGCCGGCCGAAACTGGCGCCTGCGCTCGGAATGGCAGGATCTGCACCAGGAAGCCCTCGCCGGAATCTTAGCTAGCCTCAGCGCCCGCCGCTTCGACCCCAGCCGCGACTTCCAGTCGTACGTCGTCGCGGTCACGCGCTACACGATCTGGCGCACGGTCCGGAAGCGGCGTCGCACGCGAATGGAGCCCCTCGAATCCGCCGGACCAGAGCCGATCGCCCCCCCCGCCGGCGGCGCGGCCGACGCCCTCGCCGCGCTGGCCCTGCGGAACGCGGTGGCCGGCATCGGCCGCCCTTGCCGGGAGTTGATCGAGGCCTATTACTTCGAACAGCGCGGATACGAGGAGATCGCAACGAGCCTGGGGATCCCCGTGGGTACCGTAAAATCACGGTTGTTTCGGTGCCTTGACTGTGTGCGGGCGGCGCTCGCCGACCGTTCGACGCGATCGGCCTCCGGCGTTCGGTCGGGAACCACATCCAGGGCCGTGGCAAAGGCTAGAAGGAACTTCCAACTCCAGAAAGAAGAGCCCACCCGATGACCGGCCCTGAACACGAGCGACTGCAATCCGCGATCCCCGCTGCGGGCCGCGGCGAACTGTCGCCGAGCGAGACGCGAGAGCTTGAGACCCACGTCTCTGCGTGCGACTCGTGCCGTGAACTGCTGCAGATCGCGCGCCGGATCGCACGGCTCACGCCCCACGCGAGCGTGGAAGAGCTCCGCGGCTTCGCGCTCGGGCCGGTCTCGGCGCGCTCGAAGACGATCGAGAGCCACGCGCGGGAGTGCGCATCTTGCGCGATCGAGATCGAATCCTGGCGGCGCAGACCCTTGTTTCGGTCGGGCCGATTCGCAGTGGTGGCGGGTACCCTCGCTGCCAGCCTCCTAGTCCTCGTCTGGTTCGGATCGATCGGCCACGACGGAGGACCGAGGCACTCGCCCGCTTCGCCGGATGCCCAGGTCGTGGTCTTTTCGGAGTCGCTACGGTCCAGTTCTGGCGAGAGGATCCTCGAGCTCGACCCCCAACTCGACTTCGAACTGCGGGTCGAATGGGAGACCGTCATCCCGTATGGCGAGGTCGGCCCCCTGACCCTCGAACTCTCGCGCCCGGGCGCGCCACCGCTGTGGCATCGCGAGTTCGGCGCCGAGGAGGTGACGGAGATCCTGCGTGCGGCGACCGGCTTTCGCGCGCGGGTGCCGGCGGGGAAACTCGCGGCGGGGGAGCACGAGTTCAAGATGTTCCGCGGAGCGCCCAACGAAGAGCCTCCGCTGATTCAGGAGCGCTTCCAGGTCCGCTAGCCGGTCAGAGCCACCCTCCCGACGCGATGAACGCTCCCCAGTGAAACGGGTGCGTGTCGAGCCCGTTGCGTCGGCGCGCCTTCAGCACTTCGCGCGACGCGTCTCGGACCGAACTCGACGTGGACCCTCCCACCGCCCGCGCGCGGTAGAGCGCGCTCATCCAAACCTGTGCGTCCTCGTCCCGGACCTTCCACAGGCTGGAAATCAGCGTCTTGGCCCCGGCGATGTGGAAAGCGCGCCGCAGGCCGAACACGCCCTCTCCCGGGTGAACCATCCCGGTTCCCGAATCGCACGCGGACAGGACAGCCCACTCGACACCGGTCAAGTCCAGACTGGCGATTTCCTCGGTCGTCAGGATCCCGTCTTCTTGATCCGGCGCGACGCGGTCGCGGTGGTTCGCCCCGGCGAGCGCCAGGGCGGCGAACGAACGAAAGACGCCGTGGGCCTGTTCGTCCTTGGGTGTCGGCCTGGCGCTGGGTGACTCCATCGCCGCGGAACAACTAGCTTCCAGGTACACGCCGTGCGTGGCGAGGTGCAGGATTCGCCGGCCGGGAGCAAGTTGCTTGAGGACGGCTTCGGACGCATCCGCATCGGTCAGGCGAATCACGTCCTCCGCCAAGGCATCGCTGGGCTGCTTGCTCCACGCATCGCTCACCTGCTCGACCTCGACCAACGTGCGCGGCAGGGGCTCGAACCGCATCGAACCAAAACGTTCGCAGTCCGGCGCCTGACCACGAAACCGCGTGTCGGCACGAATCGAACGGACGGGGGCCCCGGGCCTGGCGGTCGCCACGGGTGCGAGCGCATCCTCGGCGCGGTCGAAGTCCGGCCCGCCGAGTGCGAGGAGCCCAGATCCCCGCGCGGTGGATACCGCCAGGTTGACAACGTCGCGCTCCGCCGAAATGACGTGGTAGGTTCTGCGTCCCTCGACGAGGTACGAACCATCCGCGCCCCGGAGCGTCCCGAAATTGACGAGGTTGAGCGAGCCCTCCGGCACGATCAACACCGCGTCGGTATCCCCAAGCCACGGAGCGATCGGATCCCAGGCTCTTTCTCGCAACCTCGCCGATGCTGCCTGGTACGAACGTTCCGCGCGCGCCGAGTCGGCGGCCAGGAACGGTGGGGGAGAGGAGACTTCTTTACGCCATCTCGCGACGAAGGCATCGATTTCTGCGGCAGCGCCGAGTGTGACCACCTGCGGCTTCGTGCGGTCCGTCCCGAGCACGAAGGCCAGGTAGTCGCGCCGAGGGACTTTGGCCTCGGTGAGGTTGTCGAACGTCGCGAACGCCACGAGTGCCGTGCGATCCGGTAACGCGTTTCGGACCTCGTCGAGGCCCAGGCTGCGCTCCACCGACCCTCGTCGGAGTTCGACGCTCAGCTTCGCCACATCCCGCTCCGCATCCAGGAGTTCACGATCCGCTTCGAACAATGCCGCCGCGAAGTCTCGCCCGTCAAGCGAGCTATTGTGCACGTGCAGGCGTGATAATTCGGATCGTGCGCGAACGAGCCGTTCCATGAGATCTGAACCGCGAGACGTTCTAGCGTTGGACAAGTAACGAACGCGAAGCGCCATCTCGTCGAGCACCAACGCGCGTGACAGGATGATCGAGTTCCAAACCTGGGCGGTTGTTTCTGCGGATCTCTTCGTCACCTTGGTCGAACCGAGGATCGAGAGCGAAACCCCATACGGTTTCCACCACGCGGAGACGACGGCCAGCGCTTCCTTCTCGGAAAGTGTTTCGCACAACGACAGGAAGAGCTGTCGCGCCCCCGCTTCGGCCAGCAGTGCGTGGTGGAGCGCGCTCGCCGCATCGCCAATCGCCAGGTAGACCCGGGCCAGTATAGCGCGCAACGTAATCAGGTCCATGTGACTCGGATCCAACTTCTCCAGAATTCCAAGTGAGCGCCGGCACGCGGCGAGTGCTCCCGCGTTGTCTCCGAGCGCCTTCTTCAACTCGCAATCTCTGAGGAGACACCAAGCGGTTTCGCTGCTCGTAGGCCCGGTCTGTCTCTCGGCGAGTTTCAGCGCCCGCGCGACCAGGGGCTTGGCCGACGCAAGCTGTTGATCCCGGAGATAGAGCCGCGCAAACGACTGGAGAATTCCGTTGAGCGGGGGCCACTCACGGCCATAGGCATCTTCGGTAGTTCGGACCAGCCGGCGGTAGAGGCTTTCGGATTTTTTGAAATCCCCATTGTCATCCGCGGTTTCGGCGACGGAGAAAACCGTGTTCCAGCCCCGCGGGTCATTCGGCGAGAAGGCATCCCAAAGAGCCAGTGCGCGATCGAGAATCGGCACGGCTGAGCGATAGTCGTTGAGATAGACGTGCGCCATCCCGTATCCGGTGAGGGCTCCCGCCATCTGGGGCGGCGGGACACCGCGACGCGACTCCAGAGCGGACACGACGCGCCCCATCGCGTCCCGCGCGCGAACGGGATCGAGCGCCATGTTCCATGCGGCACCGGCGCCGCGGAGATTAATCAGTTTGAGGCTGTCGGTTCCATGCGCCGACACGGCGAGTCGGGTCAGGGCATCGTAGAGCGCGACCGACTGTGAAGGGAGGTGGCTCGCTAGCTCAAAGGCGAGTGGACTCAGGACGGTGACCAGTCTTGGATCCTCGAGGCCATAGGCCGCCTCGAGAATTCGACGGGCGCGCAGCAGCGGACGCTCCTGCAATTCCGTACGCGCCACGGGGCTCAGGCTTTCGTTGAGGATCACCAAGTCCTGAGCGATCCGCGGGTGATCGGGCCCGAATGCCGTTTCGTCCAGCGCCAAAGCCCGCTCGGCCATCATTGGCAAGAGCTCGTGCTTGCCGCACGACGCTTCGAAGGCGACTCGCGCGCGCAGAAGTTCCGCCTCCTGAGCGGGCATCCGCTGTGAGAGCGCCTCGAACGCATCTTCGGCGCGATCCAATGCCAACCGCGCATTCGAGCAGTCAAAGAGCGCCACCTGAAGCAGCGTTGTGAGGAGCCACGATTCGTGGGTCTCACGGTGATGCGGCCCGAGCCGTCGGTCGAAGATCTCATTGGCTCGGTTAGCCCAGGGCAGGGCGAGCCACGGTTCCTCGCGAGCGTATTCGACACGGGCGCGCCGATGGCAGATGCGGGCGATGGCGACTTCATCCCGCTCGGGCACCGCCTCCAAGATGGCCATCGCGCGCTCGAGTAACTCTCGCGCCGTCAGCGAATCGATCTCGGCCAGCACGGAGCCGGCCCGGCCCAATCTCGCCGCAAGGTCCCCGCTCGAAGGCCCGGCTACTCGCTCGTGGACCTCGATCGCGGACGACGTGAGTGAACGAATCTCGTCCGCGCGGGCCACGGCTCCGCGCTCGATCGCCTCGATCAGTAAATCGGCCCAGAGCCCTGCTGCCGACGATTCGTCGCTCGATCGCTCGTCCGCCAGTCGTCGGCGGGCGAGCATTGCCGCCCCATCGAAGTCGCCGCGCTCGATCCGCGCGCGCGCCTCGTCTACCCCTGCGGCCGCCGGCCAGGCGGTCCCGGCGCCGGGACCGTCCGACTGTGGGAAATGTTCGGAACTCGACAGGGGGTAGGACAAGCCGAGACCGACGAAGAGCACGGCCGCGGGTATTAACCTCCGGCACCGCGATGTCCGCCGCTGGGTCATCACTTGCTCATACCCTCAAACGGGTCCACTGTCAGGCCATTTCCTGAAGCGTCGGGGAGCGGGTCAGGATAGCTGGTTCGAGGCCACGCAAGAATTCTTTTGACCAGGCTTGAGCTCGAGCACTGCCGCCTGCTCGCGCTGGGGCTGAAGAACGCATTCGGGCCGACC
>JANNRU010000342.1:0-2010 GCA_031401755.1 Acidobacteriota bacterium
CTCGCCGTCGCCCTCGCCGCTGGTCCACTCGTGCAGCGACACCGCGCGCCCGATCTGATCGTTCGAAAGTAGCGTGTACGAAAAGTGGCTGTCGTCGACGACCCAGAGTTGATCCTGCGGGTAGGTCCGCTCGTACAGGGACTCGACCTTGGTCACGTACTTGTTACGGACCAGCGCTAGCGCGCGGGGCCCCGGGGCCAGGTGATCGATGGTCTCGCGGGCGGTAGTCAAGCGATTCATCTCGCCGGGCGCCAGGTAATAAAACAACCCGTGCTTGGTGTCTCCGTAGTAGCCCAGTCGCTGCTGGTCCAGCCGATGCTCGTGGTAGGACTCGCACAAGTGCTTCATCGACTTGTGGTAGGAGAGCTCAGGAATGAAAAATCCGTTGATGTAGACGGCGATAACGATCGCCGCCGCGATCAGCGCGCCGACCAGCACGCGAAACCGAAAGAGCGCTAGGCCCGCCAAAATCGCGGCCACCGACCAGAGCATGACGTGGAACGCCTCGCCGGCGGCCGCCGACTCGGGAATGGTGTCCTTCATGGTCATCGATCGAACGACGTATTTCATACCGTCCGAGCTGATCACGTCGAAAAGCACTGGGATGTACAACAGCCCGGCAGTGGCCCAGGCGATCGTCGCCGCGAACCCTCGGCGCTCGGCGATCAACCGATCGAGCGTCAGTCCGACGAGCACACCGAACGGCACGAGCACGGGGGACATGTAATGCGCGAATTTCGTTGCCGCCGTACTCAGTGCAACGAGCGTCACGACCATGGTCACCAGCAGGAAGATCTCCAGTCCCTGGCGCCGCAGGGCATCTCGACGCCACCACTCGATGAGGAGCGCGAAGGCCAGCGGGAGGACTGCGCTCCACGGCAGTCCACCGAAGATCAGCGTTTTGACGTAGAAATCGGCCGATCCGCCTCGGTTGATCGTCTCCTCCGCTCGCGTAAGATTGTGTTTGACGATGAAATCGGTGAAGAAACCGTGTCCCCGCTCGGCGAAGATCGCCACATGCCATGGGCCGGCGACAATGGCCACGACGGCGAGAAACAGCAGTACTTGTCGACGGACCGGCGTGAAAAACGGACGGACCGCGGGCGCGATCTCCGGCCGCATCAGATAACCGCGCACGGCGGCGACGCAGCAGGCGATCGACGCCGCGAGCCCCAGTATCGATGCTAGGGCGAGGCGCCCGACCGGGCCGGCCGCGACCAGCGCGAGGATCGCCACGACGGCCGCCGCGCCAAGCGCCCAAATCGCCGCGAATCGCAGTCGGGTCCGAGGCTCGGGCGACCGCTGGAGACGCCACGCGAGCCCGGAGGCGAGCGCGGCGAGCAGCACCAGCGTGAATTCGGCGGCCCACCGTCGATTGAGCGCGCCAAGTAGCGCTTCCCGCTTTTCCGCGAACGCGTCGCGCATCGTGTCCGAGTAGCCCCACCACTCCGAGCCGGTTCCGAACGCGAACGCGCCGCCGGCGCAGGCAGCAGCCAGCGCAAGCGACATCGCGACGATCGCCGCCGTTCGCGCGGACGGTAGCCGGAGGTCGCGCTCCCACAACCGCGGAATGTCGATCTGAGCCAGCGTGAATAGCAGGAGCGGCACGAAGTAGACGCCGCAGGCGATCACGGGTCCCTTGGCCAGTAGCGCGAGCCCGAAACCGGCGTACGAGATGCCGAAATGAAGGTCGCGGCGAAGCTCCGGCCCGAACATCCCCAATGCGAGGAAGAGGACCGCGATCCCGATGCTCGTCATCAGATAGACGTCAGGCATCGCCTGTCGCGAGATCAGATAGAACTGCGGCAGCGTCGCCAGCACGAGGGCGGCGAGCAGACCTGCGCGTCGGCCGCGAAGCAACCCAACCGCGTAGTAAACGCCGACGAGCGATGCGAGCGCCTGCCCGTCGTCATCCACCGATCAAACCAGCGGATCGCCGTGGCAGCGCCAATGTTTAGCAGCCGCGCCGCTTCTCGCGCGCTGTCGCCATCCTCGACGAGTGCCACCACA
>JANNRU010000343.1:0-4724 GCA_031401755.1 Acidobacteriota bacterium
GTTGGTGCATCTACCCGATGTACGACTGGGCCCATGGCCAATCCGACTCGATCGAGGGCATCACCCACTCGGTCTGCACGCTCGAATTCGAAGATCACCGCCCGCTCTACGATTGGTTCATCGAGCAACTCGGCATCCACCATCCGCAGCAGATCGAGTTCGCGAGGCTGAACATCACCCACACTTTGCTGAGCAAGCGCAAGTTATTGCAGCTCGTCCGGGACCAGATCGTCAGCGGCTGGAGCGATCCGCGGATGCCGACGATCTCGGCCTACCGCCGTCGGGGCTACACGCCCGAGGCCCTGCGGGCGTTTTGCGACATGATCGGCGTTTCCAAGGTCAACAGCCTGGTCGACATCGCCATGCTCGAGCACTGCGTTCGCGAGGACCTCAATCTCCGGGCGCCACGAGCGATGGCGGTCCTGCGGCCGTTGCGGATCGTGATCGAAAACTATCCTGAAGGGCAGGTCGAGCAACTCGAAGCGGTCAACAACCCCGAGGATCCCGCGGCCGGAACACGGCTCGTCCCGTTTTCGCGAGAGCTCTACATCGAGGATGCGGACTTCCGCGAAGACCCGCCGAAGAAGTATTTCAGGCTCACTCCGGGGCAAGAAGTCCGGCTGCGATACGCCTATTTCATTCGCGCCGAACGCGTGGTTCACGACGCAGATGGACGCGTGGTCGAGGTGCGTTGTACCTACGACCCGGCGACGCGCGGCGGCAACGCGCCGGACGGGCGCCGGGTCAAGGGAACGATTCACTGGGTCTCGGCGCCGCACGCGACGCGCGCAACCGTGCGGCTCTACGAACAGCTGTTCAGCAATGCCGACCCGGCCCAGATCGAAGACGGTGCGGCGATCACGCGCTACCTGAACCCGACGTCGCTCGATGTGATCGAAGACGCGCGGCTCGAACCGGCGCTGACCGCCGCGGCCCCCGGGTCGCGTTGGCAGTTCGAGCGGCAAGGTTATTTTTGCGTGGACACGATCGATTCGGGGCCGGGGCGACCGGTCTTCAATAGGACGGTCGCGCTGCGCGATTCGTGGGCCAAGATCGAGCGCGCGATGAAGCGCGAGGGCGAGAGCTGATTTCGCTGCCCGTCGATGCGCACCTGCCGCGCATCGTCAACGCTGTCCGCAGGGGACGCTTCGTCGTCGTCGTCGCCCCGCCAGGTTCGGGCAAGACGACGCGAATTCCTCCGGCCCTGGTGCCCGACGGCAAGGTGATCCTGCTCCAGCCGCGGAGGCTCGCCGCCCGCGCGTTGGCTCGGCGGATCGCCGAAGAACGCGGTTGGACCCTCGGCGCCGCGGTGGGTTGGCAAACGCGCTTTGATCGACGATTCGATCGTACGACGCAACTGTTGGTGGCGACCGAGGGCATCCTCACCGCCCGGTTGCGATCCGATCCGCTGCTCGAGGAGTTCCGGACCGTCGTCCTGGACGAGTTCCACGAGCGGAGCCTGCACGGCGATGTCGGACTCGCCCTCGCCCATCAAGCAGCCCTGGCCCGGCGGGATCTGCGGGTCGTGGTCATGTCGGCAACTCTCGACGCTCGGGCAGTCGCACGGTTCCTGGGGGATGCGGAGGTGGTCGAAATCGAGACGCGGAATTACCCGGTCGCGATCGACCACGCCCCAGGGGTCGAGCCTGCGGCGGCCGTCGCGGCGGCGCTGGCCCGCGCGACGACGACATCACCGGACGGCGCGGTTCTCTGCTTTCTTCCCGGCGCCCCGGAGATCCGGCAGTTGACTCGGGCGCTCAGCGGTCGAGTGGCGGCGGATCTGTTCCCGCTGCACGGTTCGCTCGATGCCGGCGCGCAAGACGCGGCGGTCCGGGCGACCGGGCGGCCGCGCGTGGTCCTGGCGACCAATCTGGCCGAGACGTCGTTGACGGTCGAGGGCGTGCGGGAAGTCGTCGATACCGGCCTGGTCAAGGTCCTGCGCCGAGATGCGGCGGTCGGGATCGATCGATTGGAGATCGAACGCATCTCGCGAGACGCGGCGGATCAGCGAGCCGGGCGTGCGGGGCGGACGGCTCCGGGGCGGGCGACTCGGCTGTGGGATCCGCGCGAGGAGTTGCGGCCGCATCGCGAGCCCGAGATCGCGCGGATCGATCTCGCGCGGCCGTTGCTCGAGATCCTCGCTTGGGGCGGCGATCCGCTCGACTTCCAGTGGTTCGAAGCGCCGCCATCGGCGCGAATGAGCGAAGCGCTGAGGTTGCTGGATCAGCTCGGCGCCCGGCGAGCCGGGCGGATCACCGAGCTTGGTCGCGCGATGGCTGGTTATCCCGTGCATCCGCGGCTGGCGCTTGTCCTGGAGTCGACGCGCGGCGCGCGACGCGCCGTGGCAGCCTGCGCGATTCTCGCCGAGGGGTGGCGGATCGACGAATCACTCGAGACGTCGAACTCGGACCTACTGGTGCTCGGTGATCGGTTGGCGCGGGCACCGGAGACGGTGCGTCGAGCGGCCGCCGAGTTGGAGCAGCGGGTTACGGGCGGTCCTGCGCGGGGATCCGCGGACGAGTCGAGAGCGGAGGGCGAGGCGGCGCTTCGGCTCGCGCTCTTTCAGGCTTTTCCCGACCGACTGGCCCGCCGTCGGGAGGCGGGCAGTTCGCGTCTCGTTCTCGCCTCCGGTCACGGTGCCGTGCTCGATCCGAAAAGCGGCGTTCGCGGTGCGGAGTTCGTCGTGGCGCTCGAATTGGTCGCCGGCGCTCGCGGACCGGGCAGCGAGGCACTGATCCGTCTTGCGAGTGCGGTCGATCGCGACTGGATCGAGCCGACTTCGGTCGAGGTGGTTCACGAGACGGACCGGGAGTCCGGAAGCGTGCGAGCGTTCGAGTCCGAGCGTTACTTCGAGATCGAGTTGAGCCGTCGAGCGGTGGCACCCGACCCGTCGACCGCCGAGAGGCTGCTCGTCGAGCTTGCCGGCGAACGCGGGCTCGACGCGGAGAACTCGGCGATGCTGAGACGAGCGAGTTTCGCCGGAGTCGCGGTCGATCTGGAGGCCTGGCGCTCCGAGATCTGCCGCGGGCGGACCTCGTTGCCGACGATGGATCTCGTTCGTGGGCTACCGGGCGAGACCCGGGTGCGGATCGACCGCGACGCGCCCGATGGTTGGACGACCCCTTCCGGTCGCCGCGTACGATTGGAGTACCGCGACGACGATACGGTGATTGCGGCGGTCCGACTGCAAGACATGTTCGGCGTCAAAGAGTCCCCGCGCCTCGGGCCGCGTCGCGTCGCGGTGACGTTTCAGTTGCTCGCGCCGAACGGCCGCCCGGTCCAGACGACGCGAGACTTGGCGGGTTTCTGGGAGCGGACGTGGCCTGAGGTTCGAAAGGAGCTCCGCGGGCGGTATCCCAAGCATCGGTGGCCCGAGAAACCCTAAAGCCCGCGGCGGCTTGGGTTACGATCGTCCGCCGGTCACCGTCGGTTCTGCATTCGTGGGTATCTTGATCTTGTCCTCGGCCGTAAGCCCCGATACGACTTCGATTGCGATCCCGTCGGACAACCCGGTCTCGATCGTGCGCCGCTCAAAAGTCTGCGGGCCCGTTTCGACCTCGACATAGGGCGCAGTGCCATCGAACTGCAACAGCCCTTCATCGATCGCGAGAACTCCCTGGCGGCGATCGAGAACAACGTCGGCGTTCGCGCTGAGATTCGCCCGAATCAGTGCGTCACTCTGCGAGGAGAGCGCGGCGCGGATCTCGAACTGAATCGCACCGTTCTCTTCCACGCCCTTGGGGGCGATGTGTTCGAGCACCGCGTCAAATCGCTGACCCTCGATTGCGCCGACGGTCAACAACAAGTCCATTCCGGGGCGTATCTTGCCGACCTCCGACTCGTCGACCTTGCCCTCGAAGATCAACTCATTCATGTCGGCCACGGTCGCGATTGTCGTGCCGTCATTGAAAGTGTTGGCCTCGATCACAGAGTTGCCGACCTCGACCGGGACCTCAAGCACCGTGCCGGGAATCGTCGCTCGGACTAGGGTGTTGGTCGTGCTACCCGCTTTTTTCGACGTTCCCTCACGGATCAGTTGGACCGACTCGATCGCCGATTCGAGGTCCTCGACCGCGGTGTCGTGGGCCAGTCGGGCTTGCTCCAGCTCTCGTTCGGGGACGATCAGCTCTTCGAAGAGCCGGCGCTGTCGCTCCAACTCGCGGAACGCATCGGCCAGCGTCAGTCGCCCCCGATTGACGCGGCTCTCGGCACTGTTCAACGAAACCAGATCGGGGATGATCCGAATCCGAGCCACGAGGTCCCCCGTGCGGATCAACTTTCCGGGTTCGACGAACAACTCCTCGATGATTCCGGAGACTTGCGGCTTGATCGCGACCTCCTTTCGCGGCACGACGCTTCCGGTGGCCACGGTCTTCTTGACGATGTCGCGCACCGTCGGCGATTCCGTCCGCCAGACCACCGGCTTGGTCTGCGACTTGCCGTAGAGGTAGTACAGGGTTCCGGCAAACGCCGAAACCAACACAACGGTCATGAGAATGCCAAACAGCTTCTTCATCTAGGTTTCCTGGTTTCTGGTGGTCAGAAGGTGCTTGTCCCTATTTATTTCAGCGCGGCGACGGGCGAGAGGGTGGCGGCTCGGCGGGCGGGGATGATTCCGGCCAGGGCGCCAGCGAGGACCAGGATGGTCAGGGCCTGGAGGGCCGTAATCAAGCTGACGCCGGGATCTTTAAACATGGTCGACGCTCCTTCGGTGGGGAGCGCTG
>JANNRU010000344.1:0-1606 GCA_031401755.1 Acidobacteriota bacterium
GCGACGGATCGCAATTTGTATCGAGGATGGCGACGACCGGGATCTTGAGCCGATTGGCCTCAGCCACGGCGATACGCTCTTTGCCGGTGTCGACCACGAACAACACTTGCGGCAGCCGCTCCATGTCTTTGATCCCGGACAAGGTTTCGGAGAGTCGGGTCCGCTCCTTCTCGAGGCGCGCCAGCTCTTTCTTGGTCAGTTTTTGCAGGTTCTCCGCGGCCATCGATTCATCGAGTTCCCGCAGTCGCGCGATGCTTTTGCGAATCGTCGCAAAATTGGTGAGCGTTCCGCCAAGCCAGCGCTGATCGACGTAGAACATGCCCGCACGATTCGCGGCCTCGACGATCGGCTCCTGCGCCTGACGCTTGGTTCCGACGAACAACACGCTGCCCCCACGTGAGGCGATCTCGTAGGCGTAGCTCAGCGCATCTTTGAGCCGCAGAGCGGTCTTCTGCAGGTCGATGATGTAGATGCCGTTTCGCGCGCCGAAAATGAATTCCTTCATTTTCGGGTTCCAACGCCGGGTCTGGTGGCCGAAATGGGCTCCCGCCTCCAGCATCTCCTTCATGGTGACGGAAACCAAACGCCCCTCCCCCGGTTCATCCGCTGTACGCGGGATATCGACCCTGTCTTAGCGCTTAGAGAACTGGAAGCGCTTGCGCGCTCCCGGACGACCGTACTTCTTTCGTTCGACCTCTCGTGGGTCTCGAGTCAACAGACCTGCGGCCTTGAGTTTCGGCCTTAGCTCGGCATCGTGGACCAGCAACGCACGTGAAATCCCGTGTCGCATCGCCTCAGCCTGGCCACTGGGTCCACCCCCAGCCACGCGGACGAGGAGATCGAAGCGTCCCCACGTCTCGGTCAGCTCCAACGGCTGACGGATGATCATCTTGTGGACTTTGTTTGGCACGTAGTCGTCAAACGATCGGGAGTTGATCTCGACCTTGCCGGTTCCCGGCCGCAAATAGACCCTCGCGGTCGCCGTCTTACGACGACCCGTCCCGTAAAACTGGTTCTTGATTTCGGGCAATTCCGGTAGCCTCCTCGACTTCGGTTCTTAGTCAACGCGCCCGAGCGGCATCGGGAATCGGCAGCGGCTGTGGGTTTTGCGAGGCGTGCGGGTGCGCCTGTCCCCGATAAACTTTCAGGTGTCGGACGATGTGCCGTCCCAGCGGTCCTTTGGGCAGCATGCCCCAGACCGCCTCTTCGATGATGCGTTCGGGTCGGGAGCGGAGGAGATCGACGGCGCGCTCCTCCCTTAATCCGCCGGGGTAGCCGCTGTAACGGCGGTAGAGTTTTTGGAATGGTTTCTTGCCGGTCAAAATGATCTTCTCGGCATTGACCACCACGACGTGATCACCCATGTCCAAATACGGGGTGAATGTCGGCTTGTGTTTGCCGCGAAGTCGCGAGGCGACTACGGTGGCGAGGCGCCCGAGCGTCAAGTCGGTGGCGTCGACCAGCCACCAATCGCTCGCCGTCTCCCCCAGCTTGGGAACGTAGGTTTTCATAGCGACGTCCAGACCCCTCGGGCAGGCGCGCCGAGGAAGCCCGGAGCGAGCTGGAGGTCCAGTTGCGCGAAGCCCAGAAGATGGAAGCCGTAGGC
>JANNRU010000345.1:0-2190 GCA_031401755.1 Acidobacteriota bacterium
CGCCGGGTCTTCGATCCGCGGCCGGCCGACAAGCTTATGGCGATTCTCGTCGATCTTCCGGACGCCTCGCGCCCTGACAACCCGGACTGGGCTGCGCGGCGGAGCATCGCTGCCGATTGGGCCACGCGGCTGAACGCGGCGCGGGACGAACTCGGATTCGAAGCGGTCCAGAACGCCGACTACAGGAACGTTCGAGCCAACAACGCCGACCTACCCGAGCAGGCGTGGTGCGTGGCGCCGGATGAGCTCCCGGCGACGGCGGAGCAGGTCGAAGGCGTGGGAATCGCGTTTGTAGAACTGCTCGCCCGGCAACGGATTCTGATCGCGCTGACCGAGCTATCGGCGACCGCACCGCTCAAGCTGCTGGCGCGGCGGTACATGTTCCGCGCCGCGACGATGCCCGGATTCAACCCGGCAATGATTTCAGCGTTGCGGGTCGACCAGGACGAGGTTCACCGGCGCTGCGAGGCGCTGCGCGAACGACTCGACGCGGCGTCGACCGCGCGGCTCGTGTTCGCGGCCGAAGGCCGGGAGCATCTGCTGACGCTCGACCTGCGCCATCGTCGCGCGACCGCGAGCAGCGGTCTGATCCGCGAGCCCGGCACCGCTGGCAATTTACCGTCTGGTGAAACCTACATCGTGCCCTACGAAGGCGAGCGCGCAGGGGATCCGAGCCGATCCTCGGGGATACTGCCGCTCCAACTCGACGGGGAACTGTTTTACCTTCGGATCGATCAGAATCGCGTCGTCGAGGTAGTCGGTGACGGCCCGATCGCCGCGCGTGAACGACTGGCTTTCCTCAACGAGCCGGCCTACACCAACATCGCCGAGCTCGGCATCGGCGTGCTCGCCGAGTTCGGTCTCCACCCGATCGGCGAGATTCTGCTCGACGAAAAGCTCGGGCTGCACATCGCCTTCGGCCGCAGCGACCATTTCCCGGGAGGCACCGTCGGCCCGCTGGCGTTCACGAGTCCGGAAACGGTCGTGCATATCGATCGCGTCTACCTCCCGGAGCTACAACCCGAAGTCCGGGTGGTGGACTGGACCACCGACTGAGCTACGCGATCGTCTTTTCGGGCGGCGGTAGCTCCGTGAGATAGAGCAATTCGAGAATCGACCGAGTCTCCGGCATCTCCAGATAGCAGAATTCGCCCAACGCTCCGAGATCGCCGCTCTGCACCATCTTCCGGCCCTGACCGACGAGGCGCGCCCTGTTCTCGCTCAATGCCTCACGTGTCGCGTAGAGGATGCAGGTGTGGTGGAACCCTTCGCCGTGAGTCCGGAGATGTTCGTCATAAACGGTTTCGCCGGCAACCGGGGAGACCAGCTCGAAGTTGGAGCCGCCGACCGCCGCGATCGCGACCCTGAAGGTGTACGCGGCGTCGCGCCCGCGGACCGTTCCCGAGCGCACGTCGATCGTCCAGATGTTCCACGGTCCGAGACCCAGCGAGTGGGCCAACTCGCTCGCGGTGCGCTCGACGTCGCGCACCACAAAGCAGGTATGGTGCAACGTTCCCGAATCTCCCAAATCCATCACGCCTCCTTGAATCGCAGGATCGACAGCTGGCGCCAGCTTACCAGGCGGCCGCCGCGTCGACGAGGCTGGATTCGCTGCATCGATATAATCACGGGTGCAATCGCAACGCCCGTCGCCGCGCCTGCGGACGACCCGGGGGATCAACAGGTGTCGAACAACCAGGACTCCTCGGTCGCGCAGGGGATGCCAATCAGGAACGGGCCCATCGGTGAGGTCCGCAGGGGCGCGGCCTTGTTGCGGGATCCGTTACGCAACAAGGGTGTAGCCTTTACCGAGGCCGAGCGCGAAGCACTCGGCCTACGCGGGTTGCTGCCGCCTCGCGTCCTATCCCAGGAGCAGCAAGTCGAACGGGTAATGTTGAATCTGCGGCGCCTGGGAGCCCCACTCGAAAAGTACATCGCCTTGAACGCGCTGCATGACCGCAACGAGGCGCTCTACTATCGCGTGGTGCTGGAGTACCCCGACGAGATCATGCCTCTGATCTACACGCCGACGGTCGGACTCGCCTGTCAACAATACGGGAACATCTTCCAGGGACCGCGGGGAATGTTCATCTCGAGTGAGGACCGCGGGAAGATCGCCACGGTCCTGAGTAACTGGCCCCATCGCGACATCGGGATCATCGTGGTTACCGACGGCGAGCGCATCCTCGG
>JANNRU010000346.1:0-1889 GCA_031401755.1 Acidobacteriota bacterium
CCCTATTTAACGCCCGCCGGCCCGGAGATGACCGCGGTAGCGGTCGATCCGCCCGTGGCTGTCGCCGGCGGGAGTCGGCTCGTCACCGCTACTGCGGATGACACCCGCTTCAATAGCTCCAATGGCGTCGAGGCGTTCCAAACCGTCATCGCGGCTGAACTCTATGTCGACATGCCACCCTGGAACCCGGGCGCGATCGCTGTCTCGCTGGACGCGCTCGACGGCGCCTTCGATGAACCCGTCGAGGCCTTGAGCACGAGCGTGCCGACCACCGGATTGGCTGCTGGACGTCACATGATCTTCGTTCGTGCCCAGGACGCGAGCGGGAATTGGGGTCCGATCGGCGCGGCGTTCCTGGAGATCGAGGCCGGCCCGGAGGGGACTTTGGCCGGGACCGTGACCGACGCGCTCACGGCCGCGCCGCTTGCGGCCGAAGTTACCGTCGCCGGGGATGCGGTGATGACCGATCCGTCAACGGGTGCGTACTCGATCACGATACCGAGCGGCTCCTGGACCGCGGTGGCAAGCGCGCCGGGGTACCTGACCGTCGAGGGGCGAGTTCAGATCAACGAAGACGCGACGACGACTCGGGCCTTCTTCTTGACCCCCAGCCCTCGGACGCTGCTGGTGGACGACGATGACGATTCACCGGACGTGCGCGGCCCTTGGGTCACGGCCTTGGACGCGATCGACGAACCGTGGGCGGTTTGGGACACCGAGTCTGGCACCCACGAGCCGGACGCGAGCGATCTCTCCTCGTTCCGAAACGTGATCTGGTTCAGCGGTGACGACTTCGGTGGGCAAGCGGGACCTTCACCGATTGCCGAAACGGGATTGGCGACCTGGCTCGATTCCGGCCGCTGCTTGTTGTTGGCAAGCCAGGACTACTACCGGGATCGCGGATTGACTTCATTCCTGAATGGCCGATTCGGCATAGGCGGGGTCACCGGCGATGTGGCCCAGACGATCGCGGTCGGGCATGGAGCGGCATTCGGGGGACTCGGCCCGTACGCTCTGTCTTTTCCCTATCCCAACGCGACCGACCTGCTTTCCGTCGCGGCCACCGGCGCGCTCGCGTTTTCAGGGGAAGCCGGACCGCTCGCCGCCAGCCTGGATACGAGCTATTGGCGCACGACGTTCTGGACGTTCGGGCTGGAAACGCTCCCGACGCCTGCTGCGCGTGCCACGGTGCTGGATGCTTGGCGTACGTGGTGTCGCGAGTTGCCGACGTTGGACGCGGACGACGACGGCATCTCCAACGCCGACGACTGTGCGCCGCTCGATCCCGCGACATGGGCCTCGCCCTCGGCGGCGCGCGATCTACGACTGGCGCGTGGTTCCGGGACACTCAACTGGGCGGCACCGGCGGCTCCCGGCGCCCTCAGCGTCGATTATGACGTGCTTCGCGGTTCCGGCCCGGATCTGGCCGACGCTTCCTGTGTCGCCGGCGCGCTTTTGAGGCCGACCGCGGTCGATCCGTTAGAACCTCCAATAAATACGCTCTGGACCTACGCGATTCTCGTCCGCAACGCCTGCGGAGCGAATCTCGGAGCCAACTCGGACGGCGTGCCGAGGGCCGCGCCAGCCTGTCCGTGATGCCGCCGACGACGGCGAGACCGAGTGATCAAGAGTCGCCACGAGGATCGTCGGATCCGCCGGTTCGGATGGGCGCGCTGGACAGGAATTGGATGCCCGGTTGCTTCTCTTCGGCCCAGCGCAGCGCCCAATTGCTGGTGAACAGAACCACCGGCAGTCCGTCGCGATCGATCAGGCACTGGCTGTCCTCGCGAGCGGCGAAGAACGAGGGGTCAAACGCGGGTCCGACGGCCCATCGCGCCTGCTGATAGGCCAGACGATCGATCTGGACGTCGACGCCGTATTCGTTTTTC
>JANNRU010000347.1:0-2520 GCA_031401755.1 Acidobacteriota bacterium
ATGACCGTGACTTACGACAGCCTGAAGGGCGGCCGGGTCTCGACCACCATCGCTTTGCGGTAACTGCCCAAAGGGCAGGTTCCCTCACTTCCTGACCGGCCCGGCCGCCGCCGCGGGGTCCAGCTTCCAGTAAGCCGGACAGGCAGAGAGGCAAGGGTGATTGTCACCGGCCTCGACACTTTTGGGTGAACGAAGTTCCGATGGCTCCCTTTGCCTCCACGGTCCTTGAAGCCGGCCCGTTCAAGAGCGCTCACCAATTCCTTCACCTTGGGAGGCATCCTGCCCCCGAAGCCTCGTGAGCGCAGGCCGAACGTCCCAAGTGGTTGGCCAGACACGGCACTCGCAGACAGAGTCGGGCCCAATATTGAGATCACACATCGTGATCTCAAACGGCGTCTTGAGAGCCGCGTAGCATGGGCGCCGAAGGAGCGGCCGGGGCCGAGAAACGCGAGAAACCGAGCGGGCGCAGTGAGCCGATTTCGCGAGTGCGGCGATTGCGGCGATTGCGCCGGTCGAATCCGGACCGGATCCCGCGCCGAATTCGATTCGGCGTTCCGTGCGAGGCGGCTGTCATAATCGCCTTCATGTCCCCTCGCTCTTCGATCCTCGCCAGCGTCGTCCTTGCCTGTCTTGCTGTCCCCGGGCTCGCCCTTCAGGAGTCGGCGGCCCGGCCGGCCGTCGATCCCCGGCTCTACGCCGGACTGAGCTGGCGCAACGTGGGCCCGTTCCGCGGGGGCCGCGTCTCGGCCGCATCGGGGGCGATCGGGCAGCCGGGTGTCTTCTACGCGGGCTACCCGGGCGGCGGCGTGTGGAAGACCACGAGCGCCGGCGCCACCTGGACGCCGGTGTTCGACTCGGTCAGCAACGTCTCCTCCATCGGAGCCGTGGCGGTCGCTCCCTCCAACCCCGACATCGTCTACGTCGGCGCCGGGGACATGATCACCGCGGGCACCATCGAACAGGGGAACGGCGTCTACAAGTCCACCGACGCGGGGAAGACCTGGCAGCACCTGGGCCTCGACCGCACGAAGCACATCCCTTCGATCAGCGTCGATCCCCGAAATGCGGAGGTGGTGCTTCTCGCCGCCGCCGGAGATCCGCACCGGAAGTCGGAGGATCGCGGCATCTTCCGCAGCAGGGACGGTGGTCGGAACTGGACCCGCGTGATCTACGCCGACGATGAAACGGGCGGACAGTTCGTGACCCGCGCGCACGACCGGCCCGACGTGGTCTTTGCGACCACGGTCCGTTACTACGTGCCCGTCGACTATCCGATCGACAAGCTGCGGTCGTGGCTGTTCGGGCAGCAGACTCGACCGGCGGGCGCCCCGACGGGTACGGCCCTGTACAAGTCCACCGACGGCGGAGTCACGTGGCGGGAACGGTCAGGCAACGGCCTGCCGCGGCTCTCGGGACGGACGTCGGTCGCGGTGGCGATGAACACCGGGGCTCAG
Source organism: Acidobacteriota bacterium (assembly GCA_031401755.1). Classification (GTDB taxonomy): domain Bacteria; phylum Acidobacteriota; class Polarisedimenticolia; order Polarisedimenticolales; family Polarisedimenticolaceae; genus JANNRU01. The sequence goes on from JANNRU010000347.1 coordinate 1,455, forward strand.
CGCGTGTTCCTCTACGGCGACCAGGGACTGTTCCGCTCCGACGATGGCGGCATGACGTGGCGGAAGATGGCCGCCGACGATCCGCGCATCGTGAGCGGGGGTTACCTGTGCGGAGTGTTCGTGGACCCGAAGAATCCCGACGTCGTGTACACGCTCCAGACCTCGAGCTACAAGTCGGTGGACGGCGGACAGACGTTCACCGGCTTCAAGGGCGCGCCCGGGGGCGACGATCCGCAGCAGATGTGGATCGATCCCACGAACGGCCAGCGCATCTTCCTCGGTCTCGATCAGGGCGCCACCATCTCCTTAGACGGCGGCGGGACGTGGAGCACCTGGTACAACCAGTCGACCGCGCAGATCTACCACGTCGCCGCGGACGACAGCTTCCCGTACTGGATCTATGCCACGCAGCAGGACACGGGCGCCATCCGCACGCGCAGCCGCGGCAACTACGGCGCGGTGACGATGTTCGACTGGAACGCCGTCAACGGCTGGGAATGGGGCACGATCCGGCCTGACCCGCTGCATCCCGACATGGTCTACTCGAGCGGCAACGGCATCTCGAAGATCAGTTATCCCAGCGAGCAGTGGATCAATGTGAGCCCCTCCCTCGATCTGTCGGTTCCGATGCGGGCCACCACGGACATGCCGATCGCCTTTGCGCCCTGGGATAAGTCGAAGCTGTTCGCCGGCCTCAACGTGCTGACGATGACCACCGACGGCGGCGCTCACTGGACGACGGTCAGTACGGACCTCTCGCTTCGCCCCGAGGCCGAGCGAGGCAACCCGCCCCGGCCACCCGGCGCGCGCGACGCCATCGTCAGCATGGCCTTGTCTCCCGTGGCGGCAGGCACTATCTGGGTGGGCAGCAACAACGGGCTGATTCACCTCACCACGGACGAGGGCAAGCACTGGACCAACGTCAGCATCGCCCTTCTCCCGCGGCCGGAGCGGGCCAACGTATCGGCGATCGAAGCCTCGCCATTCGATGCCGGCACGGCCTATGTCGCCATCGAGTCCCTGCGTCTCGGCGATCATCGCCCGCATCTGTTCCGCACGCGCGACT
>JANNRU010000348.1:0-2387 GCA_031401755.1 Acidobacteriota bacterium
GTCGCCGCCGGATTGAAGACGATCGCGTTCACGAAAGCCCGTCGCGTGACCGAGCTGTTGTACTCCTGGATCGTCCGGCAGCATCCGGAGTTCGCCCGCCGCGTCGCTCCCTACCGCGCCGGCTATTTGGCGGAGGAGCGCCGTGTGATCGAGGCCCGGCTCTTTCGCGGCGACCTCGACGCCGTGCTGGCGACCAGTGCGCTGGAGCTGGGAATCGACGTGGGTGGGCTCGATCTGTGCGTGCTCGTCGGCTACCCGGGCTCGTTGGTTTCGGCGTGGCAACGTGCCGGTCGAGTGGCGCGGCGCGGTCGTGACGGCCTCGTCGTGTTCATCGCCCTCCCCGACGCGCTCGATCAGTACATCGTGCGTCATCCCGAGCTCTATTTCGGCGAGCGATTCGAGCGCGCCGTGTTGGATCCGGAAAACGCGCTCGTCGCCGGTCAGCATTTCGTCTGCGCCGCGGCCGAACGGCCCCTGGAGCGGGGCGAAATCGAGGCCCGCGGGCCACAAGCGCGGACAGTGGTCGACAGCCTGTGCGATGCAGGACGGCTCGTCGCGGCCGCCGACGGCGAGTCGTGGTTTTCTTTTCGCCGTCGGCCCCACGCGGATGTCAACCCCCGCTCCGCGGGCTCGCCCTACACGATCATCGGTCGCCGCGGGAAGGCGCTCGGCGCGATCGACGGTGTACGCGTCTGGCGCGAGTGTCACCCCGGCGCGATCTACCTCCACGGCGGCCGGTCGTTCCAGGTGGTCGAGATCGACGAAACCCGGCGGCGCGTCGTGGTCGAGCCGGTCGAGGCCGACCACTACACGGTGATCCTTGGCGAGAAGGAGACCGAAGTCCTGGAATCGTTGGATTCCACGCTCCATGGACGATTCCCGGTGACTCTCGGGCGCTTGCGGGTCACGACTCGCGTCAACGGCTACCAGAAGCGGCGGCTGTTCGACGGGGAACCGCTCTCCACGCACCCACTCGACGCGCCGCCATCCGTCTTCGAGACGATCGGCTTCTGGATCGATCTGCCGCGCGAGCTCCCGGCGGCGTTCGCTGCTCGCGAACTGCATTTCATGGGCGGTATCCACGCGGTGGAGCACGCGATGATCGGTCTGTTTCCGCTGCTGCTGATCAGCGATCGCGGCGATGTCGGGGGTATTTCCTACACCGGGCATCCGCAGACCGGTGGGCCGGCGATTTTCATCTACGACGGCGTGCCCGGGGGTGCGGGGCTTTCGGCACACGGCTATCGAGAGATCGGGGAGTTGCTCGGACGAACAGGAACGCTGGTCGAAGAGTGCGAGTGCGAGGCGGGTTGTCCCGGCTGCATCCAGTCGCCCCAGTGCGGTAACGGCAACCGGCCGCTCGACAAGGACGCGGCCCGCCTCGTGCTTTCGCTGTTTGCCGGTGCCGTGGTGAACGACGGGACGCAACCGGCGCCCCGCCCGCTGAACGCCGCCGCGCCGACGCGCGCGCCGCGGGAGGAGCGTCACGGAATTCGCAGGAGCGGTAACGTCGAGCCCGCTCCCGACTCTTCCGATGACGGGCTCGGGCTCCCGGAGCGGTCGGAGCGCCCGATCCGAAGTGTCGCGGCGGTCGTCCCCTCCCCGGTGGAGCGCGTTCTCGTGCTCGATCTGGAGACGCAGCGCGGTGCTGACGAGGTCGGCGGGTGGGCTCATGTCGCAAAGCTCGGACTGGCGCTGGCGGTGGTCTACGACGCGCAACGGGAGACCTGGCAGACCTATTTCGAGCCCGACGTCCATCGGCTGTTGCTCGATCTGGTGCTGGCGGACAGGGTCGTCGGTTTCAATATCGATCGCTTCGATCTGGCGGTGTTGGCACCCTATACCGATCAGGACCTCTCGCGGATCCGAACCCTCGACATGTTGACCGAGATCCACCGCCGTTTGGGCTTTCGCCTGTCGCTCGCGCACTTGGCCGAGAGCAATCTCGGGATCGCCAAGACCGCCGACGGGCTGACCAGCCTTCGGTGGTGGAAGGAGGGCCGGATCGATTTGATCGAGAGCTATTGTCGTCGGGATGTCGAGGTGACCCACGCGCTATGGCAGCTGGGTCACGAACGCGGTTACCTGCTCTATCGCGATCACGCGCAGCGGGCGGTGCGCGTCCCGGTCTCCTGGTGACGCGGCGGGATCGGTATCGGTTGCGGTAGGATCGCGGCGTGCCTTGCGATCGATACCGCTTCCGTTGGCTGGGGCTAGCCTTGATCGGGCTCGTGCTGTCCTGCGCGCGGTCGACCGATGCGACGCTGCGGGCGCTCCCGCCGCCAGACGGATGGCAGGCCGAGCTCGACGCGCGACGCGTCGCGCGCGACCGTCAGTTCCGGGACGGAACGGATTCCCCGCTGCTGCCTTCCGATCTCGCGGCGTTC
>JANNRU010000349.1:0-5982 GCA_031401755.1 Acidobacteriota bacterium
CTCGGGAATCGAGGCGGCCACGGCGCTGCTCGAGGAGTTGGGGGCACTGGGTACCGTCGAGCGCGATGAAGCGAAGGCGCGTCCTAAAAAGTCGCACTCGAAGGAAAAGCGAGGGACTCGGCGCCGTCGTTGATGGAGCGACCGCAGCTCGACGCGCTCGACAGCCACGCTTTGACGTAACTCCGCGCGCGGTGCGACAATCCGATCGCATTCTGTCGGGAACCAACCGTGCCCGCAGTGAGGTCGTCCACGGTGAACCGTTCGCGCAGGCCGTTGTCGCTGGTCGCCGAAAGGGCGGTGCGCTACCTGCGTGATCATGAAGGGGCGACCGAGAGCACGGCCCTGGCTGCGGAATTACTCGCCACCCGAACGGCGGACGAACGTGCCGCGCGTCTACTCCTCGAAACCGCGTTCTCCGGTGATCCGCGACTGACTTACGAGTCCGGATCGTGGAGGTTGACCCAGTCCCCGACGACCGTCGACGAGCAAGCGACCGTCGCGAACGAAGAGCCGGATCGCGCTATCGTCCATCTTGAAGGACTGCGCCCCGCACTCCGTGTCCGCTTCGAGATCCGAAGCCTCGCCGTCCTCCGCCTGCGGGGGTCAGAAGTTATCGCGGCCTGCGCGGGGGAGATCGCCCCGGCGCGATCGGCTCGGCAGCTTCGGAGTGCCGTCGGAGACGCGATCGAGGACGCCGTCGTGGTGATCCACGATCGTCCGGGCGCGCTAGTCGCTTTCGAGGCCTGGCTCGGTCGTCCGCTCGAAGGCTTGATTTCCATTCGGCAACTGGCGCAGAATCGACTGGGCCTTCCCGCGGGCCACGACCTGGCTGCCCTCGCCGCCGCGCTCAATATCGTCTGGCGCGACACCGACGACCCGCTCGAGCGGGTGCAGACCGTCGATGAGTGCCTGGCCCTGCTGCGAACGCCGAACGAAACCCTGGCCGCGCTTCGACAAGCCGGCTCGGTATCGGGGGCTCCGGCCTTGGATTGGTCGCGCTTCGGTTTCGACCGCGCGTACCTCCGATCGATCCCACGAGTACCCGGAACCTATCGCATGCTAAACGCGTCTGGAGAGTTGCTCTACGTGGGCAAGGCACGAGATCTCAGGCGACGAATCGGATCGTACTTCAACGAAGGCCGCCGCCGACCCAAGCGCGTGCAGGCTCTGCTCGATTCGCTCTTTCTGATCGAGTATCGCGCGGCGGGCTCCGAGCTCGAAGCGCTGCTGCGCGAGTCAGCCGAAATTCGACGCAGTCGCCCGGCAACGAATGTTCAACGCCAGATCCACATCCGCGACGATCGGCGTGCGCGGCTCGACTCGATCTTGATTCTCGAACCTGCCGAGCCCCCCTCGGTGTTGCGAGCGACCCTGATCCGCAACGAGCGACTGGTCGCCCGGATCGACATCGGACCCCGCGGCCGCGGACTGACGCAGATCGCCCGCGTTCTCGACGACTGGTTCTTTTTCATGCCCGACGGCCCGACCGAAGCGACCGGTCCCGACCTCGATGTCGAGGTCGTCGTGCGCTGGCTGTCGGCCAATCGCGATCGCGTGGTCGCGTTCGATCCGACCGACCTGCGTTCGTCGCGCGAAGTGCTGCTGCGGCTGCGCTGGTTCCTGGATCGCGGGAGTCCGTTCGACGGCGATGGCTCGCCGGTCTTCAGTCGCTGAGAACCGCGCTGCCCCGGACCCGTCGGTTGACGCCACTCAACTGGGCGGTCCCGAATTGAGCAACTCCAGCAAGAGATCCATCGACTCGAAGTCGAACGCCCCCGCGGCTGACGGGCTCGACCCGGCGTCCCCCGGCGTGTAGCGGAAGACGGTCATCCCCGCGGCCTTTCCCGCGAGAACCCCAGGCAGGCTGTCCTCGATCACTGCGCAACTCGCGGGGTCAGTGCCGCACGCCTCCGCCGCGCGCAAAAACAGATCCGGGGCCGGTTTGCCGCGGGCGACCTCGGTCGCGCTGAAGATCCTGCCCTCGAAACACTCGAGCAGCCCGGTCAGTCCGAGCGTGAATCGGATCTTGTCTTGCCCCCCACTTGACGCGACACAATGGGGGATTTCGAGCGCGCCGAGGAGTCTACGAACTCCCGGAATCGGGCGCAGCTCCGAACGAAATTTAGCGAAAGTCCGAGCCTGGAGCCTCCCGAGAAACTCTGTCGGCAAGCCTCGTCCCAAGCGCGCTTCGGCGAGCTCGAGAACACGCGCCAAGGACAGACCGGTGAACATCGCCTGCGCCTCCGGCTCCTCGATCATCAGTCCCGCGATGCGGAGCTCGTCGACCAGGACGCGATTGGCGATCGGCTCGCTGTCGACGAGCACTCCGTCACAATCGAATATCACCAGTTCGAAGCCGCGCTGCCGCACGAGTCGATCCTCGATCCAGTGTAGGAGTCTCCGAAGAGCGACGAGTGTACCCTAGGCCAGTCCGATCCGCGCCCGAACGCTGACGCTCGAAGCGTCAGCCGAACTCCAACGGAGTGAGCGTCAGCGTCCTGCTGCCAGCCGGGGCTTGCCGATCGAGCGGACGAGCCAGCGATCGAGCGCATCGGCCAGCTTGCGCCGGTCCGCATCTCCGTAGGGCGTCGGCCCGCCGGTGACTCCTCCCGCATCGCGGAAACTCTGCAGCAGATCGCGGACCGCGAGTCGATCGCTGACGTTTTCCTCGGTGAGGGTCGCGCCGCGTTGCGAGATGACGTGGACACCGTTCGCGACTAGCGCCGCGGCGAGCGGAATGTCGTCGGTGACCACGAGATCCTTCGAACCCGCCTCGCGCAGGATGTGGTGGTCGGCGACATCGGGACCGAGATCGACCTGAACCGCACGAACCCAACGTGAGCGCAACAGTCGCACCGGCCGATTGGCTACGAACACCGCCGGAAGTCCGATCCGCTCCGCGGCGCGGAAGACGACATCTCGCACCGCTCGCGGGCAGGCGTCGCCATCCAGCCACAGCGTGATCGGCGGAGCGCTCACGCGACGACCGCGCCGGACGGCCGGTCGATCGCGAATTTGGGTTCTGCAACACCGTCGATAACCGGCTCGTTCCCTCGCGCCGCACGATGGTCGCTGGCGAAAACAACATAGATCGAAGGCACGATGAACAACGTGAAGATCGAACCGATGGCCATCCCCGACACCAAGACCAGCCCGATGCTGTTGCGGGCCTCGGCCCCAGCTCCCGTGACCAGCGTCAGCGGGAAATGGCCCAACACCGTGGCGGTTGTCGTCATCATCACGGGCCGCAGCCGCACCTGAGCCGCCTCGAACACCGCGTCCAGCTTGGACCGACCTTGGCGCTGCAAGGTATTGGCAAACTCGACGATCAGAATGCCGTTCTTGGCGACGAGCCCGACGAGCGTGACCAGCCCGACCTGCGAATAGATGTTCAGAGTCGTAGTCCAACCATCGGTCCAGTGCGGCACCGGCGCGGGCATCTTCATGAACGTGAAGATCAGCGCGCCGAAGATCGCCAGCGGCACCGAGCCCGCCAGGATCACGAACGGATCGCGGAAGCTGTCGAACTGCGCCGCGAGGACGAGGTAGATCAACACGAGAGCCAACGCGAAAGTCCAGAGGAACGAATTCCCCTGCTGTCGCAACTGCCGCGATTCGCCCGTGTAATCGATGACATAGCCTGCGGGGAGGATTTTCGCGGCCTCGGCTTCCAGCAGGCTCAGGACCTGGCCGAGCGGCCGGATCGCGACGCCACTGAGCGTGACCGCGTTCAACTGCTGGAACCGGCCGAGCGAACGCGCCTCGACCGACTGCGAGATCGTGGCCACCGTACTCAATGGAACGAGCTTCTCATCCGGACCACTCACGTGGATGTTCGCGAGTTGATCCGGATTGAGGCGCTCCAGCCGCCGAATCTGCGCTATGACTTTGTAGCTCCGGCCCGCGATGTCGAAACGATTGACGAAATTGCCACCGAACATCGCGGACAGGTCAGCTCCGACCGTTTGGAGATCGAGCCCCATCGAGGCCACACGATCCCGATCGATCTCGATCCTCGAGACCGGTTGGTCGACCTTGGTATCGATCAGCGGTGGAAACGCAAACGCTCCGCTTTCGACCGCGCGCTGATGGATCTGACGGACGAATCCCAGGATCTCGTCCGGGTCCGCGGTCGAAGCAACGACGAACTCCACGGGGAATTGGCCCCCGCCCGGAAGTGGTGGCGGGAGCACCGGCAACACCTTGACCGGCGCGAGATCGCCCAGGCGATCCTGGATCTCCGGTAGCACATCGAACACGGTGCGCTCGCGATCGCTCCACGGCTTGAGGACCATCCCCCCAAACCCACTGGTGGCCTGCGTGATCTGGAACGAGTAGGCCGTTTCCGGCGTTGCGAAAAAAATATCCTTTGCCGCACTCGCGCCGGCGGAGGTCAGTTCGAGCGTCGAATTGGACGGGGTATCGAGAATCCCGAAGATCACGCCCTGGTCCTCCGTCGGAGCCAGCTCCGTCGGCGACATCAGGTAGAGCGGCACCGCAAGCAGTGACAGCGAGATCCAGACCACATAGACCGCAGGCCGGGCGGCAAGCGTGGCGCCGAGGAGCTTTCCGTAGAACCGCTGCACCTTGTCGAATCCGAGTTGTATCAATCGCGGAAGCCCGTGCTCGCCCTCGTCCGCTCGCAACAAATAGGCCGACATCACCGGAGACAGAGTCAACGCCACGACGCCCGAGATCACCACCGCGCCGGCGAGCGTGAACGCAAACTCTCGGAACAAAGAGCCGGTGAGTCCGCCCTGGAGTCCGATCGGCGCGTAGACCGCGGCGAGCGTGATCGTCATGGCGATCACCGGCCCGACGAGCTCCCGGGCTCCGACAAACGCGGCTTGGAGCGGTGACATCCCGCGTCGCATGTTGCGTTCGATGTTCTCGACCATCACGATCGCATCGTCGACCACGAGCCCGACCGAAAGTACGACGGCCAGCAGCGTCAACAGATTGATCGTGAACCCGAAAATCTGCATCAGGAAGACGGCGCCGATCAGCGACACGGGAATCGCGACGAGCGGCACCAGTACCGAGCGTAGGGAGCCCAGAAACAGGAAGATCACGACGACCACGATGAGCAGGGTCTCCGAGAGTGTCTTGACGACCTCACTGAGCGCATCGTTGATGTAACGCGTCGAATCGTAGGCTACCCGGGCCGAGAGACCTTTTGGAAGGTCGCGTTGGATCTTTTCCATCTCGGCGCTGATCGCTCGGATCACGTCGATCGAGTTCGCGTTCGGCAATACCCAGATCCCCATGAAGGTCGCGGTCTTGCCCGAGAAACGAACCTCCGAACTGTAGTCGTCGGCGCCGAGGACCACCTCGGCGATGTCGCGCAACCGGACCAAGGTCCCGCCGCTTTCGCGCACGACGAGATTCTCGAATTCCTCGACCGAACGCAGATTGGTGTTCGCGGTCAGATCGACCTGGATCATCGCTCCCTTGGTTTGGCCGACCGCGGACAGGTAATTGTTGGCCGCAAGCGCGCGTCGCACGTCCGACGGGCTGACGCCAAGCGAGGCCATGCGCGCCGCGCGGAGCCAGATACGCATGGCGAAGTTGCGGGCACCAAGGATATCCGCGCGCTGCACGCCGGGCACCGCGGCGAGCCTGGGCTGAATGGCCCGAGTCAAATAGTCCGTGATCTCGTTCTGCTGCAACAGTTCGGAATCGAAGCTCAGGTAGGCGGCCGCGAAACGCGAGTCGGCGGTTTCGATGTTGAGCGACGGAACCTCGGCTTCCGGCGGCAGATCGGCCCGCACCTGATCGACCTTCGAGCCGATTTCGGCCAACGCCTTGGTTCCGTCGTAGTTCAGTTCCAGCCGCGCCGTGATCGTGGACAGCCCGCGCTGACTCGTGGACTGGAGATAATCGATCCCGTCGGCAGCCGCGATCGCTCGCTCCAGCGGAACCGTGATAAATCCACGGACGAGCTCGGCGTCCGCGCCGACGTAGACGGTGCTCACAGTCACC
>JANNRU010000350.1:0-2466 GCA_031401755.1 Acidobacteriota bacterium
CCCCAATCCCCGAGCCCGTGGTGCGCGACCCGAAGCGCGCCGCCGCCCGCGAGCGAGACCACGGCCGCACGGGTCGCTGGCCTTCGTCGGAAGGCGCGGACGCGCCAGGTCGCGAGCCGCTTCCCGTTCGTGACCTCGCCACTCGACATGTCAATGCCTATCTAAACGCACTTCGACGGGCAGGATTCGGGGCCGAAGCCCTCGGAGTAAAAGAGCTTCCACGGCTGAGCCCCGAGCGCTCGCAGCCGGTGACAGAACGACCGGTCCTCGACGCCGAAAGCGGGCCGGAGACTCCGATCAAGCGGCAAACGAGCGCACCGCGCGACATCGCACGACCCTCGGCGGAGAGCACGATAACGGCCGAGACACTGCGGGTTTCTCCGGGGAGCCCGAGTCCGCAGGGGCCGACCGTGTCGGGCAGCGTGCCCGAGGTCCTGACGCGACTCGCGCCCGGCGCCCTGGTCGAAGCGTTGGTTGCGCGGGCCCGTGAGATCCCCGATCGCGGTGTGGTCGAAGTGCGTTTCGCGCTCGAGCCCGAAGACCTCGGCCTGCTGCGCGTGCGATTGGAGGCGCGGGGAGAGGAACTGCGCATCCGGATCCTCGCCGCAACCGCAACGGCCATCGAGAGTCTGAACCCGGCGCTCCAGCGCTTGTCGGCTCAGCTCACCGATGCCGGCTTCCGTGCTCCGACGATCGAGCTCACGCTCGACGGCGCGTTCGACCCGGGCGCGCAACAGCGGCAAGCCGATCATGAGTCATCCTCGTCGCGCGGTCCGACCACCGGTGCCCCGCCGCGCGGGGCGCAGCCTTCGGCCGCCGCCACATCACCGGCGATTCCAGGACCCGCGAGTCGTCTGGACCGCCTCGCATGAAGACCCGCCGGCAATTACCGGCCGACGGCGGGGCCGATTGCGGCCGATCCGCAACGACCGACCGTTCAAACTTGTGGCTTGGCGAGGAATCCTCGTTGGCACGTTCCGTGCTGTTCGTCGAGTCGAGGAGTGGAGCATGAATACGACCTCGATTGAAAGTCTGACGTCGGCGAACGCACCGCAAAACACGGCGGCGGCCACGAGCGCACCGGCTCTCGGGCGCGACGACTTCCTGGCACTGCTAGTGGCCAAGCTCGAAAACCAGGACCCGCTCGATCCGGCCGGCGACACCGAGTTCGTATCGCAGCTCGCGACCTTTTCGAGCCTGGAGCAACTGATCGACGTCAACGACAACCTGCAGGGTATCGGGCAGGGCCAGGCGCTGCTCGTCAACTCGCAAGCGCTCGGACTGATCGGCAAGGAGGCGCTGGTCGAGGCCGGCGGAGAGGTGCGGATCAAGAACGGCGAGCCCGAAGCCCTGGTCTACGCGGTGCCGCGGGAGGCCAACGCCGTGACGATGACCATTCGCGACGCGAATGGTGTCACCGTCCGAACGCTCGATCTGCAAACCTCGCCGAATGGCCGAGTCACGGTCGACTGGGACGGCAAGGACCAGGACGGCAATCCACTGCCCGACGGTGACTACAAGGTCGAGATCACCGCCACAGACACGAACGACGAACCGATGATCGTGCCGTTGTTCCGCTCGCTACCCATTGATGGCGTCAGTTTTCTCGCCGGCGGAATCGCCCTGATCTCGGGCGACCGCGAGATCCCGTTTGAAACAATCTTTGAATTCCGCGCGGGCCGCGAATAGCCCGGCAGGAGGTACCGCGATGTCTTTCGGTTCGTTCTACGCCGCACTCTCGGGCTTGCAAGCCAACGCTGCGCGCCTGAGTGTCATCGGCAACAACCTGGCCAACTTGAACACGGTCGGTTTCAAGACCAGCCGGGTGACCTTCAACGATTTCTTCGCCGGCTCGGCGTTCAACGGCGCGGGCAACCCGGCCCAGGTCGGCCTGGGAACGAACATCGCCAGCATCGACCCAATTTTCACCCAGGGCTCGTTACAGACGACAAACATCCTGACCGACATGTCGATCCAGGGGCGCGGCTTTTTCGTTCTCCAGTCTGCCGACGGACTCTCCTACGCCCGGGCGGGAAACTTCAGTGAATGAAACATCCAAAGCACACGTCCTCACAATCTGCCAAACTATGAATACCATAAACCAACTCAAGCTCACCAAGGGGAGCGTCCAGTCACGAGTCGAAGATGAACTTTCCCGCACTGGCGGGTTGCTGCGGCACGCGCCGGCGTGGGTGCCGCGCTCGTTTCTCCAGCCCGGCCTCCGAATCAAACTGCATCCCGATGACACCTATGCCTACGGTTTGAACCGTGGCGGCATTGACGAACGGTGGTTCGCTTCCACCACGGAAACGGCCAATGAAGGCCGGGCGGCGGACGAGGGGTTGAATTATTGCGTCGTCGGCAAGGAACGTTTCACGCTGCGCCAGGCGGTGGCGGATTGCGGCGCGACGCTCATCGGCGCGGCGATGTGGAAGCAGTATGGCCGGTGGCCGGTGTATTCGAAGT
>JANNRU010000351.1:0-3223 GCA_031401755.1 Acidobacteriota bacterium
AGCGGCAAGGCCAGAGCCAGCGGGGTCTGCCCCCCGAACTGGACGATCACCCCTTCGGGGCGCTCGATCTCGACAATCCGCAACACGTCCTCGAGCGTCAGAGGCTCGAAGTACAACCGGCCCGCGGTGTCGTAGTCCGTCGAAACCGTCTCCGGATTGCAGTTGACCATGATCGTCTCGATCCCCTCGTCGCGCAGAGCGAACGCGGCATGGCAACAGCAATAGTCGAATTCGATGCCCTGGCCGATCCGATTCGGTCCGCCACCGAGGATCATCACCTTGCGGTTGTTGCTCGGGTCGCTTTCGTCTTCGTCCTCGTAGGTCGAGTAAAAATAGGGGGTTTCGGCAGCGAATTCGGCCGCGCAAGTATCGACGCGTTTGAACACGGGCACGATCCCCAATTCCTTTCGCCGATCCCGAATCGCGTCCTCCGAGCTGTTCACGAGGTGCGCCAGTTGCCGATCGGAGAATCCGGAGCGTTTTGCCGTTTGCAAAAGCGACTCGGGCAGGCCTGCGAGATCGAACGAACGCACCCGCCCTTCAATGGCCACGATCTCTTCTATCTGCCGGAGGAACCACGGGTCGACGTGCGTCATTTCCGCCACCGATTCGACGGAAATACCGCACTGTAGCGCGTAGTGAATGTAGAAGATCCGATCCCAGCTCGGAGTGATCAAATTTTCGCGTAGCCTAGACGGATCGACGCTACTCCGACCGTCGGCGCCCAGCCCCGCCCGACCGATCTCCAGAGATCGAATCGCCTTTTGCAGCGCCTCTTTGAAGGTCCGACCCATCGCCATCGCCTCGCCAACAGACTGCATCTGAATCCCGAGGACCGAACGTGTGGACGGAAACTTCTCGAAATCCCATCGCGGGATCTTGACCACCACGTAGTCCAGCGACGGCTCGAACGACGACGGCGTCGTTCGCGTGATGTCGTTCGGGAGTTCGTCGAGGGTGTATCCCACTGCGAGTTTCGCAGCGATCTTCGCGATCGGAAATCCGGTGGCCTTCGACGCCAACGCGGACGATCGCGAAACGCGCGGGTTCATCTCGATCACAACCATCCGACCGCTGGCCGGATCGACGGCGAACTGGATGTTCGATCCACCGGTTTCCACGCCGATCTCGCGGATCACGCGAATCGCGGCGTCGCGCATGCGTTGGTATTCCCTGTCGGTCAGCGTTTGGGCCGGCGCAACCGTGATCGAGTCGCCCGTGTGCACCCCCATCGCGTCGAAATTCTCGATCGAGCAGATCACAACGACGTTGTCGGCCAAGTCCCGAACCAATTCGAGCTCGAACTCTTTCCAGCCGATCACCGATTGCTCGACGAGCGCCTGGTGGCTGGGGCTCGCTTCGAGGCCCTGGGAGACGATCTCTTCGAAATCATCCTGGTTGTAGGCGGTCCCACCACCGAATCCGCCTAGCGTGAAGGAAGGTCGGACGATGACCGGGAATCCGGTCCGTTCAGCGACCCTTCGCGCTTCCTCGACAGTGTTCACCGTTCCGCTAATCGGTGTATCGAGGCCGATGCGGGCCATCGCCTGTTTGAAAGCCTGGCGATCCTCGGCCTTGCGGATCGCGTCGAGATTCGCGCCGATCAGCCGCACCCCGTAGCGCTCGAGCGCACCGGACTCGCCCAGCGCGACGGTCAGGTTGAGCGCTGTCTGGCCACCGACCGTGGGCAGCAATGCGTCGGGGCGCTCGCGCTCGATAATTTTTTCGAGGATCGACGGAACGAGTGGTTCGATGTAGGTCCGATCGGCGATCGCGGGGTCGGTCATGATCGTCGCCGGGTTGGAATTGACCAGTACGATCTCGTAGCCTTCCTCACGCAACGCCTTGCAAGCCTGCGTGCCCGAGTAGTCGAATTCGCACGCCTGACCAATCACGATCGGCCCCGAGCCGAGGATCAAGATTTTTCGAATATCACTACGCCGTGGCACTCAAAGCCCCCGAGAATCCACCGGATCTAAAAAAAGGGAGCCTCGCGGCTCCCTTTGCATCGTGGTGCCCGGGATCGGGCGTGCCGGTCACCCGGTCAACCTTCCTTCTTGGCCTTCGTCGCCGTGCGAGACGGTACTGCCCCGGCTGCTGCTTTCTTCTTGGCATCCTTGGATTTGGTCGCAGCGCGATCCGCACCCGTGTCGCCTGCGCCCTTGCGCCCGCCGCCGCGGGTCGGTCGTTCCTTCGGCGTCTTCCCCCCGGCCGCCCCAGTTTTGGCCTTCGCCACCTTGGCCTCAGCTTTTTTTGCGGCCTTGGCCTTCGTCTGTTCCGCTGTCGGCCCGCCCTCGGTGGAGGCGCCCAATTCGGACCCCACCAGCTCAACGATCGCCATCTCGGCGAAGTCTCCACGACGCGGGCCAAGCTTCAGAATGCGCGTGTACCCGCCGTTCCGCTGCGCGTAACGCGCCGACAGTGTATCGAAAAGCTTCGCCACGACCTGTCGGTCGTGGATGTGCCGCAGTACCTGGCGTCGCGCGTGCAACGTCTCACGCTTGGACAAGGTCACGAGCTTTTCCGCAAACGGCCGGAGCTCCTTGGCCTTCATCAGCGTGGTCCGCACCCGTTCCTTGTCGAAGAGCTGCAACGACAAGTTTCGCAGCAGTGCCAGACGATGGGCCGAAGTACGCCCCAACTTCCTTCCCGCGACCCTGTGCTTCATCGCTTGTTCCCGTCCATCGACCCGCGGATCACTCGCGTCCGCTTCGGGCCTTGATTCGCTGCAGATCCACGTCCATGCCGAGCGACAGACCCATCTCAGCCAGGATGTCCTTGATCTCGTTGAGTGACTTCCTGCCGAAGTTCTTCGTCTTGAGCATCTCGGACTCGCTCTTCGTCACCAGATCACCAATGGTCTTGATGTTCGCATTCTTCAAGCAGTTGAATGAACGAACCGACAACTCGAGCTCATCCACGGACCTCGACAATTGATCCAGAACGCGTTCGTCGGAGGACGACAGAAGATCGATCTGATCGTCGCCGGACTCCTCGAAGTTGATGAAGATCGCCATGTGGTCTTTGAGCAGCTTCGCCGCCTGCGCCACCGCATCCGCTGGACCGAGTGCCCCATTCGTCCAGACCTCGAGCACGAGCTTGTCGTAATCAGTGATCTGGCCGACGCGGGTGTTCTCGACGGCGTAGCGCACGAGGCGGACCGGGGAGAAGAGGGAGTCGATCGGGATGACGCCGATGGCCTGCTCCTCCTTCTTGTTGTTCT
>JANNRU010000352.1:0-4603 GCA_031401755.1 Acidobacteriota bacterium
GGAATGATAACCTGAGTTTTAATCAGGAAGTTACTTTTCAGGCTGATTACCAAACTCCCACGGCTCTGGCCGAGGCGCTGACCGACCCGGCGGCCCAGGTCGCTGTTCGTGCTGCGGCGCACCTCGGCGTGCTAGACGCCGGCGCCCCACTCCTCGCCGCACTCCCCTCCCTGCATTCTCCGGCGCTCGAAACGGCATTTGAGCAGCTCGTTCGATTGGACGACCACCGAGCCGGGGCGATCCTGACCGAACGCTTGGCCAAGCAGTACTTGGTCGGCACGGTGACCGACCCGACGGAGCGAGTCTTGATCGAGCGGATCTGTCAGGCGCTGGCCGATCTGGCCTACGTCCGCGCGTCTCCGGTGATTCGCGAGGCGATCCCTCGGCAGACCGACGCCACATTGATCGAGCTCCTCTCGCTGACGCAGCGCAAGCTCGGAATGGTCGAACGCCTCGGCAACGACACTGCGGGATGGATCACCGCGTCCGCGGATGCCGACCCGGCGATTCGCGCACTGGCCTGGAACCGCCTCGCCGTGATCGCCACCGCCGACGCGGTTCAGAGGATGACCCAGCACTTCCCGCTCGCCGACAAATCGGAGCGGCTGGAGATCTTGCGGGCCATCGCGAAGCGACGTTTGGCGACTGCATCCGCGATCGTGGCTCAAGTACTGACGGATCCGGATTTCGACGCTGCCCTGCTGGCCGAGCTTCGCGATGCGGCAGCTTGGGCAGCCTGGCGCATCGGCGGACCCGAGATGACCCGAACTCTCGGCCAAGCGGTAGAGCGTCGTAGCGGTCGCGACGCCAGGGTCGCGGTCTACTTCGCTCTGGCGGCCGGTCGCGACGCTCTGCCGATGCTCGCCGCGGTGCGCGCCCCGAGGTTCCGGTACCTGCTGTGGACCCGCGGACGCGAGCAGGAGCTGCTCGATTCACTGGTCAGAGACTTACGGGGCGGAAGACGCAGTTGGGCCTTGGCGATTCCGCCTCAGGAGATCTCGCTGAATTGATGAATGCGGCACCGTGGGCCGACTCAGCCAACGGTGACCGGCGCGGGGCGCGGTGTGAGGGCGAGGTCGCGGCCCGCGGGTTCGCCCTCGCCGCACCGGATACGACCCGCGCTCCACGCGCGATTGAAGGCGTCGACGACTGCCCCATCCAGCGCTTCCCCGCGCAGTTCGTTGATTCGAGCCACCGCCCGTTCTTCGGTCATCCGGCGCTGGTAGGGTCGATCGGTCGTGATCGCATCGAACGTGTCGGCGACCGCAATGATTCGCGCCATCAGAGGAATCGTCTCGCCCGCGAGACCGTCGGGGTATCCGGTGCCGGAACAGCGCTCGTGATGGTGACGCAACCCTGGAATTATTCGGTCCATCTTGGGAATCTCTTTCATGATGTTGGCCCCGAGCACGGTATGGGTCTTCATGATTGCAAACTCTTCGTCGGTCAGGCGGCCAGGTTTCTGTAGAATCTCGTCATGGATACCGATCTTTCCCACATCGTGAAGCAGTGAGGCGACGTTGATATCGCGGACCAGCTGAGCGGGGAGCTCCAACTCCTCGGCAAGTTTCACGGAGTAGCGATTGACGCGCGTCGAATGCCCGCGCGTGTAGGGGTCCTTTGCGTCGATCGCCTGAGCGAGGGCAGCGATCGTGCCGAGGAAGAGCTCTTCGTTTTCCTTGACCGCGTCGTGCAGACGTTCGATGTAGGACTCGATATCGGACGCCATCTGGTTGAAATTCTCGGCGAGATCGCCAATCTCGTTTCGCTGTCGGGTCGTGACCCGAATCGAGAAGTCCTGGGCGGCAAACGCACGCGAGGCCGCGGCAAGCCGCCGGATGGGCTCGGACCAGCTCCGGGCGAAGAAGAACGCCGCAGCCACGGCGAGGAGCAACGCTCCCGCTGCCCATTTCAATGCACTTTGCCGCATCGCCGCGATCGGAAGGTAAACTTCGCGCAACGGCGCCTGGACGAAAATGCCCCACCCGTGATCGGCCAGTTCGTACGATCCAAGCAGCCGCTCCTCGACACCATCGCGTTTCAACTCGAACGGCAACGTCTCCCGGGCCTCGCCGGTTCCCCCAAGAAATCGACCGACGAGCGGTGATGCCTGCACGTCGTCCCGGAGGCCGAACCGCTCTTCGTCGCTCGTGGCAAACATCCGTCCCTGGGGATCCAGCGCGAAAATAACCTGGCCCCGGTGGGGACCGGTGACCGCACCCCAGATCGAATCGACGTCCACGAGCGCCGAGAGTACGCCGAGGAATGACCCGTGCCAGACCACCGGCGTCGAAATGACCAGGGTTGCACGGGGGGGCTCACCCGCGACGATCGGATCGGAAAAGATCCCTCCCGGAGCGCGGAGGTCGACCAAGTCCACCGCCGCGCGCGCAACACCCTCCTCAAAGAGGTGTTCGAGCAACGGATCGAGCTCCCCCTCGTCGACCCGTCCGAGCCCGTTCTTTCGAAAATAGGTATACCGCAGGTAAGGCACTTCCGGGCTTACCGCACCCGAAAGCTCGCCAGTGATCTCGTCCGGTCGGCCCCGGGCCAGCATGGGCGCCAGCACGCGCGCCAATTGTTCGGAGCGCTTTTGCAACGCATCGACTCGCGCGTCGATCTCGCGAGCAATCGAGGAGACCAAGAGTAATTGATACTGCTGATGCGCGGTGGTCAACGATTCGCGATTGAGGTCGATCAGTTTGAGCGCGATGGTGAGCAATGGCGCGACGCCGACGAAGCTGAGCACCGCCAGAAGGGCGATGACGATTCGTCCCCGCCGTCCTTTGGGCGGACGGCTGGCGCTAGGGTCTGGACGGGGCGATTCGGGATCCAAGAAGCAGGCTCCGTGGCGTTGCCGCGAATATAGGGTGATCTCCCACGCGCCGCAATTTCGCCGATCGGCCGGGAAAGCCGCCGAATCGCGGGGTCCCGATGGGCGGCAACGCGCCCGGCGACGCATTGACGCCTCTCGGATCGCTGGTTTAGACTCCCGTCCTTCGACGGTCCCCGCGGTCCCCCGCTGCCGATGCTCCTCATTTACAACACGTCGCTCAGGCTGCTCCGACCTGTCGCCCGGACCTGGGGCCTGTGGTCGGGACGGGATCCGCGGCGGAGACGGGAATGGTCGGAACGTTGCGCTCGTGAACTACCGCGGGCGCGTCCAGGCGGGATCTGGATTCACGGCTCGTCGCTCGGCGAGGCCCGACTCGTTTCTGGCGTCGCCCGCGCGCTGCGTCGGGCGGAGCCGGAGCTGCCGATTTGCGTTTCCGCGATGACACGAGCGGGTCGAGACGCTTTGCCTGCCCCGCCCTTGGTCGATGCGGCGTTCTACGTCCCACTCGATTTTCCTGGGTGGCCAGCCCGAGTCTTCGAAGCGCTCCGTCCCCGCGCGCTCTGCCTGGTCGAAACCGAACTGTGGCCCAATCTGCTTCATTCAGCATCCGCGCAGGGCGTTCCCACGCTTCTGCTCAACGGGCGACTGTCGGCAAAGGGCTGGACTCGATATCGGTTGCTGCGCTCGATTTTCCGACCGCTCGTCGGTTCGCTTGCGCGCGTCGGGGCACGTTCGGCGCTGGATGCCTCGCGGTTCCTGGAGCTCGGTGCGCGACCCGAGACTGTGGTGGTAACGGGAGACTTGAAGTTCGACATCGAGCCCCCGGAGATCGAGGCCGGTTGGGCTTCCGCCCGACTCGGCGTCGGTCCCGGACGGCGTGTCCTCCTCGCCGGTTCGATTGCCGAGGGTGAAGAGGTCGTGCTCCTCGACGCGTTCGCCCAACTGCTCAAGGATCCGGCGCAGACGACTCTCGTACTCGCGCCACGACATCTTGATCGGGCCGACGAGGTCGGACGCGCAATCACCGCGAGCGGCCTGACCTTTCGCCGCCTGTCGGATCTCCCGGCGCCGGAATCGATCCCGAACGTCGTCCTCGTGGACACCCACGGTGAATTGGCGCGCCTCTACGCGGCCGCCGACGTCGCGTTCGTCGGCGGAACGCTGGTTCCCCGCGGCGGCCACAATCTACTTGAGCCGGCAGCGCTCGGCGTTCCGGTTCTCTTCGGTCCCCACACCGAGAATGTCGATCTCTCCGCAACGGCACTACTCGCCGCCGGGGCCGCGATTCGTGTCGATGGCGCCGCGAGCATCGTCGCCGCGGTGAGGCGAATTTTCGCCGACGCAGCGGTCCGTTCAACCATGGGCTCGGCCGCAAAAAGCGTCGTCGATCGGCACCGTGGAGCGCTCGCCCGGAGCGTCGAACTCGTGCTCGAGTGTGCGGGGGTCGGCGCGACTCCCGCGGACGTGCGTCGTTGAACCGGCCGGTCTCCCCCGGCGTCGCGCTCGCCCTGGTGCCGGTAGCCTCACTCTACGGCGCGGCGGTGCGACTGAGGAATCGCTGGTACGACCGCTGGGTGAGCCCGTCGAGGGCTGGCATCCCCGTCGTCTCGATCGGCAACCTGACCGCCGGAGGGACGGGTAAGACACCGCTCGTCGCCTGGCTGGCAACCCGGCTCTTGGCCCTGGGTCGCCGACCGGCCGTGGTCAGTCGAGGCTACGGCGGTCGTGCGGGGCGGGGCCCGACGATCGTCTCGCGAGGCGCCGGTC
>JANNRU010000353.1:0-1682 GCA_031401755.1 Acidobacteriota bacterium
GACCGAGATCGAGCCGAACTTCCTGAAGAACGCGCCTGGCTCGGTGCTGATCCGCGTCGGCGACACGCGCGTCGTCTGCGCGGCCAGCATCGAGGACCGCGTGCCCCCGCACCTGGTCGGCAAGGGCGAGGGCTGGGTCACCGGCGAGTACTCGATGCTGCCGGCCGCGGCGAACCGCCGCATGCAGCGCGAGGTCACGCGCGGCCGCCCGTCGGGAAGGACGATGGAGATCCAGCGCCTGATCGGTCGTGCGCTCCGCGCCGTCGTCGATCGTAAAGCACTCGGCGAGCGGACGCTGTGGCTTGATTGCGACGTGATCGAGGCCGACGGTGGTACACGCACCGCGAGCATTACCGGAGGCTTCGTCGCGATGTGCCTCGCGCTGCACCGTTTGCGCACCGACGGCCTGATTCGCAAGCCCGTGCTCGTCGGCCGCATCGCGGCAGTGTCGGTCGGCGTGGTCGCCGGCCGTGCGTTGCTCGACTTAGACTACCCCGAAGACTCGTCGGCTGAGATCGACATGAACGTTGTCGGCACCGACGAGGGCGGTTACGTCGAGATCCAAGGCACGGCCGAGACCGAGCCGTTTCCGCGCGCGGTACTCGACCAATTGCTGGCCCGCGCGGATCACGGCCTGGCGCTGTTGCATGCGCGGCAGGCCGAAGTGCTCGGCCCGATCCTCGCGCCGCTGCTGGTGCCGAAGGAGCCCGGGATTTGAACCTCGTCGTCCTAGCCACGCGAAACCCGGGCAAGGTACGCGAACTGGCGGCGGCACTGTCCGCCCGCGGCGTCGAGGTCGTCGGGCTGGACGCGCTGCCGGATTCGGAAGCGTTCGACGTCGACGAGACCGCGGTGACGTTCGAAGGCAACGCCTGCTTGAAGGCCGAGGCCTGGTCCGCGCGCACGGAGTTCAGCGTGATCGCCGACGATTCCGGGATCGAAGTCGATGCGTTGGGCGGCGAGCCCGGCGTACGTTCGGCGCGTTGGGGCGGGAAGGGCCTGGATGACGCGGGGCGCAACCGCGCGCTGGTCGCGGCGCTGCGCGGCCTGTCCCACGAGCAGCGCAGCGGAAGATTCGTCTGCGTTCTGGCCGTCGCGCGCCATGGCCGCACGATTGGCACGTTTCGGGGCGTCGTCGAGGGACGGATTCTCGACGAGCCGCGCGGGGCGGGCGGTTTCGGCTACGACCCGTTGTTCTTCTATCCGCCGCTCGACCGAGCGTTCGGCGAACTGTCTCGGGAAGAAAAGTTGACCGTGTCCCACCGCGGCCAGGCGATCGCGGCCCTGCTCGAAGCGGTCGAGGCCGGTGAACTGGCGTTCTGACGGGCCGAGGGATCGGGCGGTTTTCCCCGACCCGACCCGGCTCCCGGTCCGCGGTTGACTGCCCCCGGTTCCGGGTGGTAGTTTTCGCCCAATCACACGGTCCTGAGTAGCTCAGTTGGTAGAGCAGGTGGCTGTTAACCACCGGGTCGCAGGTTCGAGTCCTGCCTCAGGAGCCAGGGCAGTCGCTCAGCGAACCCCTAGCTAACACATTGAGACGGCGTAGCTTTGCCGGGTGAGCGCACCTCTCAGTGTTGGGACCACCTGCGCGTTTCTGGGGACTTTTCATTCTAAAAACGGCCGCGTGTTAGGCTCTCGGCCGTGGCTCTCCAACGCAGGACGATTAGCGCGGCGACGCGACG
>JANNRU010000354.1:0-6581 GCA_031401755.1 Acidobacteriota bacterium
GCGCGGCCTGCGGCGGCGACGACGACCTAGTTCTCGATGCTGCCTGCGGCCTCGAGTTGGTTCACACCTACTCGCTGATTCATGACGATCTGCCGGCGATGGATGACGACGACCTTCGTCGGGGGCGCCCTACCGTTCACCGCGTGTGGGACGAGGCCACGGCGATCCTGGCCGGTGATGCGCTGCTCAGCCTCGGCCTGGAGTGGATCGCGGAGTTTCCGGAAGGAGACGATCGAATTCGCCAACGGCTGGAAGCCGTGCGTATCGTGACCCGGGCCACAGGGATCGACGGAATGGTCGGTGGGCAGATCTCCGATCTCGCATTCGAGGGTGAGGCGGCGGACCTGGAGACGCGCCTGGCAATCCACGATCGCAAGACCGGGGCGCTGTTTCGTGCTGCCGCCGAGCTGGGGGCGCTCCATGCCGGTGCTGATGCGAAGGGGCGACGCGCGTTCGTGGACTATGCCGGTGGTTTGGGACTCGCCTTCCAGATCGCCGATGACGTGCTCGACTTGACGGCCACGGCTGAGGAACTCGGCAAGACCCCCGGCAAGGATGCGCGCGCGGGAAAGGCGACGATCCCCGATCTGATCGGACTGAATGCGGCGATAGATCGGGCGCGTGACGAGGCCGAACGCGCCTGCGCTACGCTCCATGCGGCAGGGCTGCTGACGCCGTTCCTCGAAGCGCTCGCGCGTCACGCCGTCGGCCGCAGAGCATGACGCTGACCGCCCCGCATTCGCTCCGACCACGACTCGACCGGCTCCTCGTCGAGCGCGGCCTCGTGGCCACCCACGAGAAAGCTCGCGCCCTGATCCTGGCCGGGCGTGTGACGTCGAGCGGGGCCAAGCTCGACAAGCCGGGAGTCCGGATCGACGCCGATCTACCGCTGGAAATCAGCGAGGGCACGCGTTGGGCGAGCCGGGGCGGTGAAAAACTTGACGGCGCACTCGACCGGCTCTCGCTCACGATCTCCGGGCGTGACGCGCTGGACGTCGGCGCCTCGACCGGTGGTTTCACGGACGTCCTGTTGCAGCGCGGGGTGCGTCGCGTGATCGCCTTGGACGTCGGCCGCGGGCAGCTCGACTGGCGGCTGCGAAACGACCCTCGAGTACGCGTCATCGAAGGCAGCAACGCCCGACACCTGACGCCCGCGGCGTTACCTTGGATCCCGGAGATCGCCGTAATCGACGTTTCCTTCATCTCCCTTCGCTCGATTCTCCCCGCCGTCGCCGCCTGCCTCGATCCCGACGGTGACATCGTCGCCCTGGTCAAACCGCAGTTCGAGGTCCGACGCGGCGCCGTCGGGCGCGGGGGAATCGTGCGCGCGATCGAGGATCATCGCCGTGTCCTCTCCGAGATCGTTAGGTTTTCTCGGGCATCTGGATGGTGCCCGCGTTCTTTGTGTGCCGCATCGATTACCGGCGCGTCCGGCAACCAGGAGTACTTCATCCACGTCAGGATGATCGGCGAGGTTGCCGACGAGTCGACGATCTCGACCGTGATCGACCGAGCGATCGAGGAGGGCCGACGACCATGAACACCCCCGTCCAACAAGAGTCGATCCGACGCGTCGGCATCGTCGCCAAGAGCACGGACCAAGAAGGGCCACGGACGGCGGGGCGTCTTGGAGACTGGCTGGCGACGCGCTCGGTCGACGTGCGGTTTGATGCAATTACGTCGCGTGTCCTCGGTGTTCAGGAGGGCTTTGACCGCGAACGGCTCCCGGCGGATCTCGACCTCGTAATCGTCGTCGGGGGTGACGGTTCGCTGCTTTCTGCTGCGCATTCGGCCGCACCGCTCGGCATCCCGATCCTGGGAGTCAACTTCGGCAGTCTCGGTTTCCTGACCGAGCTGCAGCCGGACGAGGCCCAGGCCGGACTCGAAGCGATCCTGGCGGGTCGCTACGCGATCGAAGAGCGGCAGACTCTGCGGGTGCGCCATCGGCTGGCGAACGGTGATGAACGGGAGTTCGCGCTCCTAAACGACGCGGTGATCGCCAAGAGCGCGCTCGCGCGCATGGTCACAATCGATGTCCGCGTGGATGGCGAGGAGATGGCGTCGTACGCAAGCGATGGCCTGATCGTCTCGACCCCGACCGGCTCCACGGCTTACAACCTCTCGGCGGGCGGACCGATCCTGGACCCGCGAATGCGCGCCTTCGTTCTCGCGCCGATCTGTCCGCATACGATCAGCTATCGGCCACTGGTGGTACCGGGTAGCGTCAAGATCGAGGCTTCGGTCCGCTCGCCGAGCGAGGAGGTCTACCTGACCCTCGACGGTCAGATTGGGACACCCTTCGCGGAGGGTGACCTGTTGAAAATCGACGACCACCCGCGACCGACCCGGCTCATTCGTGTCAGTGAACGTTCGTTCTTTGACGTTTTGCGGCGAAAGCTCCGTTGGGGCACCCGCTAGGTGGAGAGCCCGACCGTGGCGGAGTCGCTGGCCAAGCCCTTGCCGAGCCGCCGGGTGGTCGTTGCTTGGTGTCTGTTCGACTTCGCGAATTCGGCCTACACCACACTAATCATCACGCTCGTCTTTTCGGTCTATTTCCGCGAGGCCGTCGTCGGTGGTCCAGGAAACGAAGGGGACCGCGCTTGGGGCCTGGCGAACTTCATCGCGATGGCGATCGTTGCCCTGATCTCTCCGGTGATCGGCGCGATCGCCGACCACTCCGGAGGGCGTCGGCGATGGCTCGTCGGACTGACCGGACTGTCCATCGCCGCGACCGGACTGCTTTACTCGGTCACTCCCGGAAGGGTCGTCTGGGGAACGTTTCTCTACGTTCTCGGAACGGTTGGTTTCGAGGCCGGGTATGTCTTCTATAATTCATTCCTTCCCGATGTCTCGACACCAAGAACCGTCGGACGCGTCTCCGGCTGGGCCTGGGCCATCGGCTTTCTCGGCGGGCTCGCAGCACTGCTGATCTGCTTCCCACTCATCGGTTCCGACCTGCGCGATCCAGGCGGCGCCCTCTCTGCTGGCGCCGTGCACGATCGACGACTCTCGTTCGTCGTGACCGCCGTCTTCTTTCTCGTTTTTGCGCTTCCCGCATTCGTCTGGCTGCGCGATCGGACCTGCTCCGAACCGACTTCGACTCCGGGGAACTGGATCGGGATCGGGATCCGTCGGGTCGTTACGACCTTACGAACCCTGCGCCAGCATCGGAATGTGGGACTGTTCATCCTGGCCTCACTCTTCTTCACCGACGGCATCACGACGGTCATCGCGTTCAGCGCCATATTTGCCGTGACCACACACGGGTTCACGAGCAGCGAGGTCCGTTGGCTATTCCTCGTGCTCAACCTTGTCGCGTTTCCGGGAGCCCTCTGCGCGGGTTACCTCGCGGACGTCGCCGGCGCTCGGCGAACCTTGATCGGGACGATCTGGCTTTGGTGCGGGGTGGTGATTCTCGCGGCGTTCGCCTCCGGAAAATCGACGTTTTGGGTCGCCGCCTGCGGAGCCGCAATCGGGATGGGGGCGACGCAAGCTGTCGGCCGATCGTTCATGGCTCAATTGTGCCCGCCGGACCGCGCGGCAGAATTCTTCGGCTTCTATGTTCAGAGTGGCAAGCTCGCGTCGATGTTCGGGCCCCTGATTTTCGGTCTGGTTTCCGCCTCTAGCGGGAGCCAACGCCTGGCGGTTTTGTCACTTCTGCCATTTTTCGTGATCGGTCTGAGCCTGCTCTACCTCGTCCGGACCGATGATCGCGCCCGGTGCATGCCTTGAGGCAAGGGCGACCCGTGGTTGCTTTCCCGCCCGCCCTCCCTATATTCCAGCCTCGCGCGCCGTAGCGCTCCCAATGGATGGGTTTGTTCCGAGAGGTCGATGCAGGATCTCGACAAAGTGGCGATGGGTCGACGCATCCGGCAAATCCGGATGACCGCCAAGTTGCGCCAGTGGGAACTAGCCAAGCTCCTCGGAACGACGCAGTCCGCGGTGCACAAGTACGAGCATGGAGTAATTCCCGAACCCCGGCGGTTGGTCGAACTCGCGCGGATCGGGGGCACGAGCATCGAGTGGGTCCTGACCGGAAGTCACTGGGAAAACGGTTCACGCGACCAAGCTCGCGTCGATCCGGAGACACTCCAGA
Source organism: Acidobacteriota bacterium (assembly GCA_031401755.1). GTDB lineage: Bacteria > Acidobacteriota > Polarisedimenticolia > Polarisedimenticolales > Polarisedimenticolaceae > JANNRU01. The sequence goes on from JANNRU010000354.1 coordinate 4,097, forward strand.
CGGCGACTTTGCTGCGCCTGCTCGGCGAAAAGGAGCGCGGACGTGTCGACGAGGCGCTCTCGATCCTGCACGACGCGACGACGGCGCTCGACCCTGCCGGCCGTGACGCCGTTCTGGCGGATGCGGCGACTGGAATCGCCGCCTTGCGTAGCCATTCAGGCGAGGTCCGCAGCGTACTCGAAGCCGCATCTCGTGTGCATCGTGCGGTACTCAAGCGGATCGCCCAGGATACGGTCAGCCGACTCCAGCCCGACGAATCCGCCGACGGCGCATCGTTTGTCGGAAGTGCCGCGACCCATCGCTCACGATCCTGATCCCGCTCGCGCGGCTTGTCGAAACCGTAACGCGCAAAACTCTATTCCGACGAGTGCGATGAAGTAGCCAGCGCGAGGACCCCGCGACCGACCAAGCAGCGCGAGATAGACGGCCTGGAACAACGTCGGTGCCGGTATCGGTGCGAACTCCTTGGCGATCTCGTAGATCTTGCGGTGGATATTCTCGCCGTCATCGGTCTCGTCGAGATCGTCGGACAATCGCTCCAGAAAACACCGTTGCGCTGGGTCGAGCTCGGACACCTCGGGCGGAAGTTCACGCCGGAGCTCGAACTTCAGATCTTCCGGTGCAAACTCGGCGAGCCAACGCCGAGCATGCTCGATTCGCTCGCGGATGGCGATGGGCGAAACACTGTCGTAACCGGTTCGGCGCAGGATCTTGAGAGTGCCCTCGGCATCGAATGCGGCAGTCTGAGCGGCGACGATCAGATGCTTGAACGGAACCCCGACAGGCCTGAACGTGCTCCCGAGCGAGAGCGCGATCGATCGCTCGTCGCGACCGACACTCGCGGCATCGTCGACTTCGTCGACCAAGCGTAGCAGCGGCAGTCCCGGGTCGAACTCGATCGATTTTTGCGGTCGCTCGCGAATCACGAAGTAACGCAAAACTTCCGGGGGGACAACCTCGACCATACGGGCGATCGACAGCACGTTTCCCCGGCTCGAGGACATGTCCCCCTGACCCTTGAGGCGGATCCACTCGTACGGGATCGGTAGCGGCGGTTCGCCACCGAAGATCTCCCTGACGATCCGTATCCCTGTGTCGTAGGAGCCACCGCGGGTCGAGTGATCCTTGCCGAACGGCTCGACCGTCACTCCGAGGAGCATCCAACGTGCTGGCCAGTCGATGCGCCAGACGAGTTTCCCGCCGCCGGCGATCGGTTGGGTTCCGGACGCGCCGCAGGCGCAGCTAAAATCGACCGTCTCCGCGGCCACCGAATACGCGGTCACGCGGGCCTGATCAATCCGCCGGCAATCGGGGCAGAGTGGACTGAACGGTGTCCACTTGGCGTCGCTGTTCTTGCCGGTCATTTCGTGCAGGATTTCGGCGATCTGTCCGCTGCGTTCCAGCGCGAGCAGAACGAACGGCGTCATGCGGCCCGACTTGTAGATCTGATCCGCGTACTCGACCTCGACCGTGAGGCCCAGACGCGTGAGGGCCGCTAAAAACGGTTCGAGAAAATGTGCCGAGTAGCTCGAATGTGCATTGCACGGGCAAGGTATCTCCGACAGCGGATGACCGACGAACGCGCCGTAACGCGTCGGATCGAGGAACGGATAGACTCGACGAAGCGGGTCGAAGTTATCGGCGATGTAGTTGAACCGGGCTGCCAGACCTCGATCGGCGAGAGCCCGGAATACCGCGTCGGCGGTGAGCACCTCGCGCATGTTTCCGATATGGATTTCGCCCGACGGCGAAATCCCCGTAGAAATTACCGGTGGCCGGCCGGTGGCGATCACATCATGGGCCACCTGATCGGCCCAATGGAGCGCGGCCGCCTCTGATTGTTTCATCGAAAACATCCTCGTTGCCGCCGATTAGCGCTCCTGCATGTTAGTGCATCAGCGTCCGCGCGCACGTGCGGCTTGAGCACTCGGGACCGGCTGTGATACAAACTACTGTCGCCTGCACCGTGTCGGCGACGAGCGTCGCAATGCATCCAACGAGTCCGTGGACGTCCATTCTCCCCTCTCCGGTCAGCGGAGAGCACTCGCTACGCGAGGCCGCCGCCCGTTGCGGCCGGTCGATGACGACACTTCGACGTCACATCCGAAGCGGGCGACTTCAGGCGCTGCTCCGTCCCGGTCGCTTCGGCCCAGAATACGTGGTTTCCGAGGCCGAATTGAAGCGGGCGTTCCCGGATTTCTCGAGCCGAGACCCGGCCCCCACCGCTCCACTGCTCAACGCCGAGGAAAACGCGTCGCTTGGTTTTCCCGAACGTTGGCTGCGCGAGTCGATTCCGCTTTCGTTGTTCCAGGAGTTGCAGATGAAGCACGAACAATTGCTCGTGCAGTACGGGATGGTCCGCGCGGCCGGCTTGCGCGGAGTCGAGCTGGAAAGCGAATTCGAGCGATCTCGCCGCGAGGCCGAGTCCCTTAGATCGCAGATCACGGAGATTCGGGAGCGGAGAGTGGTCGAAGTCGAAGAACTG
>JANNRU010000355.1:0-6183 GCA_031401755.1 Acidobacteriota bacterium
GGAACCCGTCCCAAGCGCTTCGGGCTCGATGAGCGCGTTCGCGAGTCCTTGGTGGTTTCTCTCGGCGTGGTAGTGGGCGACGTACTCCCGAACCGCGCGGCGCAGCGATTCCTCCCTGAAGAAGATCATCGGGTCGAGACACTCCGATTTGATTGAAAGCATGAATCGTTCGATCTAGGCGTTCAAATTGGGAGAGCGTGTCGGGAGACGAACAGCTTCCGTACCGGCATCATCGAGCAAGGCCCGAAAAGCCGCAGTGAACTTGGTGTCACGGTCCATCAGGCAGAAACGTTTCTGGTGGAGGAAGCCATCGACGGGATCGGTGAGGTTCCGCCCGACCTGGCGAATCCACGCTTCGCCAGGACTCGGTGTGAGACCAGCGAAATGAACGCGACGGCTTCGCAGGTCGATGGCGAACAAGACATACATCGTGACCAGCTCTCGCCGGCTCTTTATCTCGACGGTCGTGAAGTCGATCGCGGCGATCGTCGCCCAGTGAGCACCGAGGAATGTGTTCCAAGATGTTCGGCAGCCGCGCTCGGGAGCCGGGTCGATGCCGATGCGCTTCCAGATGTTGGCGATCGTCGTTCGGGCGACACGGTGAACGAGATTGGCGAGGGCGCCTTCGATCCGAGAGTAACCCCAAGGTCGTAGTCCAAGGTGATTGGGCGTTGACGCGCGTAGATCTCGAGCTCGAGATGATGCCCACGAAGAACTCGACCCCGACGAAGCTCGCCGGTTCGACCATGTCCGTCTGACGCAAGGCGTCGAGTGGCCAATGGCGGATCTGGCGCGATGCGAAAATGGTGGAACCGGTGGTCGAGTAGCCCGATCGAACCAGGAGGAAGCTGGCATGTTCATGCAACGGGCCAAGGAGATCACGATCGTATTGTTGCGAATCGTCTCTGGACTTTTATTCCTTCAGGCCGGGGGCATGAAGATCCTCGATTGGTTCGGCGGAGTGCCCGCCGAGCACGGCGGCCATCCGGTATTTCTGTCGCAGATCTGGATCGGTGGCGTGCTCGAGCTGGTCGGCGGCACGGCGATTCTGATAGGGCTCGGCACCCGGGTCGTGGCCTTCATCCTCTCCGGCATGATGGCGGTGGCCTACTTCCAGTTCCACCAACCGAGTGGATTCTGGCCGATCCAGAACCACGGAGAGCCTGCCGTATTGCTCTGTTTCATCTTCTTGTTCTTTGCAGCCCACGGGGGCGGCCGGTGGAGCCTGGACGCGCTCGTCGCGAGGACTCGGAAGCAACGCCAGGAGACGAAGCACTCCGGGGCAGGCTAGAACCGGTAGTTGACCAGCACGCGGAACAAGTTCACATCGTAGGATGGGATGCGCCAGCCGAGGAAGGCGCTTTCCGCCGTTCCGGAATCCACGCCGCCCATCCAGGGCTGCATGACGTCGCGATAGAAGTCGTCGATCTCGAACTCCTCGTAGACGTAACCGAGGCCGAGCGTCAGCGCTTTCCGCGGCTTGAAGCGCAGATCCACCGATGCCTGACTCAATCGGTTCGACACTTCCGGAAAGTCCTGGGCGTCGCCTGCCGCCGCCCCGCCCGGAACGAACGTCGCATCCGATCGGCCTTTCCCGTCCGAGACCAGTGCATGGACGTCGAGCGTCCAGCGGTCGGGAACGAGCTGAGCGTTGACACCCACTCCGTAGAGCTTCGTCGTGTCTTCGATGTCGCTGAGCCAGTTATTCTCGGAAAGGTCGACCGCAGCGCCAGCCGTGACGGGACGGTAGCGGGACGCGACGTCGCTCTCGAACCGCTCAATGCCGTAGTCCGCGTAAAGCGTGATGCTCTCGTTTGCATTGAAGTAGAGGTCGACTGCCCAGCCGATCGTCTGGTCCTCGAGCCGGCCCAGCACGTCGCGAACCTCGGGCGTGCCGGCCTCGTCCACGAGCGTCCTGTCGTCGTACTCGTTGCGCGTATCGCTGAAGCTGACACCGAAGCCGAGGTGCTCGTTGGGCGTGATCTCGGCGTTCAGGTCGAGCCGTAGCTGATCGCGATTGGCGAGATCGAACAGCCGCTGTTCCAGCACTACCGCGTTGACGACCGGCTCACCCTCGGGGAAGGACTCTTCACCGAAAAACGTCTCCTCGTCGTACGCGTCGTAGGTCCGCTCGCCGGTTCTCGCCGACGCGTGGACCGTCCACCAGCCCGCGGGCGTCCAGTCCACGGCCGCCTTGAAGATGTCTTCCGTGCTCTCTCGCGTGTTGCGGAATTCGCGATCCCAGCGCTCCTGCTCGTAGCCCACGCTCACTCCCAGCCGCTCGAGTGGCCGGAAACGCACGTCCGCCCCGTGGTTGTCCTTCTTCCAGGCGAACGGCAGGGCGGCTCGGGGAATGCCCTCCAGGCCCGTGTCCCCCCGGATGTAGTCCGTCACGGTGTATTCCGGCGTGCGGTTGTCGTAGTCGTAGCTCCGCGTGAAAACCTTGAAGCCCAGCCAGCCCAGGGGGTTGCCGCTGAAGCGCAAATCGTAAACGCCGGTGTTCACCTTGCCGTCGTAGCGGGAGACCGGCACACCGTCCGTGAGGTTGCCGCGCAGCACGACGAGGCCGCGGGGATCGCTCGGGGCGGGCACGGCGCTGTTCAGGCTGAACGGGAGGAACTGCTCGTCCTGCTCGCTGCGGCCGAACGAGACATGTGCCGCGACCTTACCCCAGGCTCCGACGCGCGCTCCGGCCGTCAAGTCGAAGAACGTGGCCACGTTGTCCGGCGGGAGGGCGTAGAGGAACCGGGCAGCGGCTGCGTTGGCAGCGGATCCCGCGTTCGCGTCGGTCGCCCGAAGCGGGTTGTCCACGACGACGGCGTTGTCGAACGTCGTGCCATCCGCGGAGCCCGTCCCGTCGTTCGAGAAGTGGCTGACGCCCAACTCCCCGCCGAGGTGCCAGCGCCGCCCGGCGTACTCGAGTCGGACGGCGCCGGTCTCCGTGGTGAAATCCACCGGTGCCGCGAATTCCGTGATGTCTCCTGCGGAGAAATAGGTCGCCAAGGTCAGCGGCCGAACACCGTCACGCCGCTCGTTCGAGTACGAGCCCCCGAGCGTGACACGGTTTTTCACGGTCCATTCTGCGGCGACCGTCGCCGTGTCCCTCCGGTAGCGCAGGTCGACGGGATGAGCACCGACCAGGTAGCGGGCGAGCTGCGGGCCGGCCGCCGGCGATCCCAGCGCCTGAAGATCGTCACGCATGGGGGGCGGCAGGATCAGGTTCCCTTCATCGCTTTCCGTGAACAACGTCCTGGCGGTGTTGGAAAACCACTTGGGCGTCTGGTCGTACCCCAACTCGATCCGGAACTTTCCGTAGCGGCCGAAGCTCGCCTTGATGCGCTCGTCGTCCTGCATCAGGTCGACCGCTTCCAGATCGATCGACCAATCCTTTTTGGCCCAAGCGAAATCGAACTGCCCGAGGTAGAAGCCATTGGGGACCTCCCGGTATTCCTGGAGCTTGGAGGACTCGTTCCGACCATCAACGGCCTGCGCTTCGATCGTCACCGATCCGCTCGTCTGCTCTTCGCTCGCGGCCTCACCGCCCGTTTCCGGGTCTTGAGCGCGGACCGCGGCGAGCGCGGCGAGCAGCGCCAGCAGAGCGACGCAGAGGATCCGTCCGAGGTCGTGCATGGCGCCTCTCCTCATCGCATGGCCCGGATACCCGAGGGATGGTTCGAGCCATGGATCTGGGAGTGGCAGTTGACGCACCCCTTGTTGAAGACGAAGCGGCTCGCCGCCGTGCGCGGTTCGGAGGGATGGCGCGAGTTGATGTGGCAGTTCTGACACAGGCGCGGCGGCCGCGCGACGAGCATCGACTCGTGGATCGAGCCGTGCGGATTGTGACAATTCAGGCAGCTCTCCCGCACGGGCGGGTGCTCGAATAGCGTGGGGCCCCGCTTATCCGCGTGGCAGCGGTAGCAGTTGTCGTTGACCGAACGGTCGACGAGCAACCCTTCGGTGACCGAGCCGTGCGGGTTGTGGCAATCGGTGCAGGTCAGCTTGCCCTCGCGGACGGGCATGTGGCTCGAGCGCATCATCTGGACGCGCTGCATGGCGTGGCACCCGTAACAGGTCTCCTGGATGCTGCTCTTGGTCAGCAGGGCCGGGTGCCGCCCGGCGGGATTGTGCACCGAATGGCAGCTCGTGCAGCCGATGTCGTGCTGCTCGTGGGTGCTGCCTTCCCAATGCACGGTATTACCGGCGGTGTGGCACTCGCGGCAAATCGCCGCGGCCTCGCGTGCCGGCATCTTGGCCAGGCTTCGGATCGTGCCGGCTTCGCCTCCCGACTCGACGTGCGCCCAGCCCGGGCCGTGGCAGGATTCGCACTCGGCATCCGCAAGATCCGCTCCGCGATGGACCAGCGCGGCCGCAGCTTCCGCGTGACAAGGCAGACACGCTGCGGACCCGGCAAGTTCCTCGCCGGCCGCGCGAGCCAGCGGGGCGGCCAGGACGAGGGCATGCACAGCAATCCAGGCGGCTCGACACATTGGACATCCTCCGAACGCGACAAACAGGATCTTAAGTGAACTGCAGGGCAAAAGGGAAGTCTCAAAATGGACTCCGCCGGTCTTTAAGCCGCCCGCTTGACCGGCGAAATTGTGTAAGATTCGAGACTGTCCGACTTTCCAGGAGATCGTCATGCGCCGACTCACGAGCTCGATCCTGATCGGTTCCGCCGTCTCCATCGGCCTCGCCTGGAGCGGAGGTGATCCCGCCCCCCCCGGAGCGGCAGCACCTTCCGGCCAGGCCACCTACGAACGCCTGTGCAAGAGCTGTCACGGACTCGACGGCAGAGGTAATGCCGTCAAGGCTCAAGCGCTCAAGCTCGAGCCGCAACTGCTCGACCTCGCCCGGCCGGAAGCGGCGAAGCTGACCCGCGAGGAGCGGAGCGAGATCCTGCTCAAGGGCAAGGGCAAGATGCCGGCGTACGGTGCCAAGCTCAAGCCAGAGGAGATCGAGCCTCTGCTCGAGCACGCCGAAGGACTGGTGTCACCCCCAGCGAAGGGGCAGTAGACGGCCTTGGGCGAGGCCCCCGAGATCAGCCGTCTGCTCGCGCCGATCGCGCTGTCTTTCGCGGTGCTGGCCGGGGTGATTCTCGGGACGTACCTGGTCCGTCGGCCGGCCCTCACGGGCGCAGTCAAGGTCTGGTTGTTCTTCGGCATCGGCGTCTTGCCGATCTGCGCGGCACTAACCGGAAATATCGGCGGCTACGAGACGAGCAAGTCCCGTGCATTCTGTGCGTCGTGCCACACCATGACCTCCTACACCGCCGACGCCGCCGACCGCGAGAGCGCCAGCCTCGCCTCGTTCCATTCACGCAACCAGCGCTTCGGAAACGAAAGCTGCTTCGTCTGCCACCAGGACTACGGCCTGTTCGGCAGCGTCACAACGAAGCTTACCGGCTTGCGACATCTCTGGGTCTACCAAACGCGTTATGCTGGCGGCCGGCAGGTAAAACCCGGTGAGATCGAGCTCTATCGGCCGTTCCCGAACGGCAATTGCACGCAGTGCCACTCGACGACACTCCCCGGCTTCAGTGACGAGCCCGAGCACGGTGCGGTGGCGGAGGATCTGAAGAGCGGCGCCGTCAGCTGCGCGACCGAAGGCTGCCATGGTCCGGCTCATCCGAGCCCTCCCGGAGCGTCCTGATGCGGCTCGACCGGCAACGGCTGCTCCGGATCTCGGCGCTCATGACGCTGCTCGCCCTGACCCTCATGGCCTGGTCGGTCCTCGTGCCGCGGCCGATCCCGCTCGTGCTGTTCATGACGCTCGGCCAGGTCGTCGGGACGGCTTCGTTCATCGTGTTCATCCTCGCGATCCTGATCGACCTGCGGCGCGCCAAGGTGCTTGCCCGACGCGACGCCCCTTGACCTGCAGCCGTTGATTCGGTCCATCGCGTTCCCCGGCCCGGCCTACCGCCACACAGTGATCGCGGCCGCGACGCTGTCGGCGATCGCGATCCCGTGGGGTCCAATAATTCGATCGCGGTGCCCTTACGGGCCCGGGTTCCTGAATCCCCCTTTTTCGGATCGCCTTCTCATGCTGCGTTCACGACTCCAGGGTAGCGGATGGTTCCGATCAATATGCCCTCGCCGCACAACTGCTCGTTCATGCGGGCGACCGCGAGTACACCCGAGAGGGAGTGATCGTGACGCATCCGCGAGGCCTCGATGCCCAGTTGTC
>JANNRU010000356.1:0-2860 GCA_031401755.1 Acidobacteriota bacterium
CAGCAGATCACTCAGAAGGTGAAACCGGTCACCGACGAGGACATCGCCACATTCTACGAGCAGAACAAGGCGCAGATGCGCGGGCAAGCGATCGACCAGATGCGCGATCAGCTCCGCGCTTTTCTCAAGGACCAGAACCAGGTCGCCGCTCGCGAGACCTACCTCAAGTCGTTGCGCGAGAAGGCGAACGTGAAACTGAATCTGGGTCCGCCGCGGGCCACGGTGGCGGTCGCGGCGGACGAGCCGTCGCGCGGGCCGATCGACGCGCCGGTTCAGATCGTGATCTACTCGGAGTTCCAGTGCCCCTACTGCTCGCGGGTCGGGCCGACGCTGGACAAGATCGTCGAGACCTACGGCGAGAAGGTGCGCCTCGTGTTTCGCGATTTCCCGCTGGCCATGCACCCGAACGCCAGACCGGCGGCGATCGCCGCCCAGTGCGCTCACGAGCAGGGCAAGTTCTGGGAGTATCACGAGAAACTGTTTGCCAATCAGCGCACGCTGGCTACGGAAAATTTGAAGACCTACGCGAGCGAGACCGGTCTGGACGTGGCGAAGTTCGACGAGTGCGTCGCCTCGCAGCGGTTTGGTGCGGCCGTCGACAGCGACATGGCCTCCGGCTCCAAGCTGGGCGTGAGCGGAACCCCGGCGTTCTTCGTCAACGGACGGTTTCTTTCCGGCGCTCAGCCCTTCGAGGCCTTCGAGCAGCTGGTCAACGAAGAGCTCGAGAGCGGCGATTCGAAAGCGACGCCGCAGGTCGGCAAGAGCGGACGGTCGTAACGGCGGCGGGCGCGCCTGGGCGCGCCCGCCGTGCCCGGCGAGAGGCCGACGCCCCGGAAAGGTGAAATCTCGGTTGCGCGACCCTAAGTTACCGAGGAAACCGATGACTTCCCGACGCTCTCTTCCGGCGCGCTCGAACCGCCGAATCTTGCAGGTTTGCGTCTGGCTGGCCTTGGCCTTCGCCCTGCTCCCACAAAGCTTCGCCGTCACCCTGCCCCCCGGTTTCAGCGAACGCCTCCTGGTCGACGGGCTGAATTTCCCGACCGCAGTCCGATTCTCACCGGACGGGCGCATGTTCGTCGCCGAGCGAACCGGTAGGATCCTCGAATTCAGCGGGCCGAACGACACGACCCCGACGATGGTCGCCGAGTTCACGACGCCGGTCGCGGGGATGGCGGATCGCGGGGTCCTGGGGTTCGCCATCGATCCCGGTTTTCCCAGTCGTCCTTTCCTCTATGTCTTCTACACTCATGACTTTGACCCGAACGATCCCGCCTCGACCGAGCCGTTGTGGAGCGACGTCTGCCCGAATCCTCCCGGCTCGACGACGGACGGTTGCGTGGTCAATGGCCGGCTGTCGCGATTCGCGCTCGGTCCGACCGGCCTCGCCGGGCCGGAACAGGTCCTGATCGAACACCGCTGGTGCCAACAGTTCCCGACCCATTCCGTCGGAGACCTGGTATTCGACGATCACGGCGCGCTGTTGGTCAGTTCCGGCGACGGGGCCCACTACGCGCTCGTGGATTATGGCCAGGAGGGAGGCCCCTCCGGCAGTCCGACGGTCGTCAATCCGTGCGCCGACCCGCCGGTTCCGCGCGGCGTGGCCCAGACCGCACCTTCGTCGCAAGGCGGCGCTTTACGCTCGCAGGACCTGCGGACGTCGGGCGACCCACTCAGCTACGACGGAACGGTCCTGCGCATCGATCCGGACACCGGAGCAGCCTGGCCGGACAATCCCCTGGTCGGAGGCAATCCGGACGACGACCGGGTGATCGCCTTCGGGTTGCGGAATCCCTATCGGATGGCGGTGCGACCGAACACGGAAGAGGTCTGGATCGGCGACGTGGGTTGGGACACCTGGGAGGAGATCAATCGGATCTCCTCGATCCACGACGCGGTCGTCGAGAATTTTGGCTGGCCGTGCTACGAAGGCGACCTGCGCCAGCCCGGTTACGACTCCGCGGACCTGACGCTCTGCGAGAACCTCTATGCCGATCAGGGCGCTCCGGCGACGGCGCCGTTCTTTACCTATCGACACGGGGCGCCGGTGCCGACGGACGGCAGTTCTGGAGTCTGCGCGGGTCCGGAGGGAACTTCCGCGGTTTCGGGGATGGCGTTTTATGACGCAACCGCGTTTCCGGAGTCTTTCCGCGGCGGGCTATTCTTCGCTGACTACTCGCGGCGCTGCGTGTTTCACATGCGACCGGACGCCGCAGGTACGCCGGATCCGGCCACGCTCTCCGTCTTTGCCGACGGCGTCGAAGGACCAGTCGATTTGCAAGTCGGTCCGGACGGTTTTCTCTACTACGTCGACTTCTATGGCGGCGCGCTCCGACGAATCGACTTCGCGACCGAGACGCTGGCGTCACTGGAGGCCTACCCACGGCACGGTCCGCGGCCGCTGACCGTCGTGCTCGACGCGGCAGAGTCGGTCGGCGGGGCAGGTCAGTCGCTTTCGTTCGCCTGGGACCTGGACGGCGATCTCGAATTTGACGACGCGTTTCAGCCGCACCTGGCGCACATGTTCTCAACCGTGGGAACGACGCGAGTCGCCGTACGGGTCACGGCGAGCGACGGATCTTTCGACGTCGCCTCGGTCGATATCGTCGCCGGGAACACGCCCCCAACCGTGCGCATCCTCCAGCCGTTGCCCGCGCTGCACTGGGCGGTCGGCCAAACGATTCCATTCCTCGGCGAAGCGGAGGACCTCGAGGCCGCGCCGCCGCTGCAATACCAATGGAGCTTCCCAGCGTGTGCCGGCGGGAGCCTGACCGGCGCCGACCCGGGGCCGATCGAGTTCGATTGCCCTCCCGGCGTCCATATCGTCACGCTGGTGGCCTGTGAGACTGGCGGGTCCTGCGTC
>JANNRU010000357.1:0-2605 GCA_031401755.1 Acidobacteriota bacterium
ATCGACCCGATCGCGCACCAGCTGACCGAGAGCCACGACTCGCTCGCGCACCACTTCCGGATGTGGGGCGATCGCGTCGTAGGGGTCGCAGTCCAGGGCCGGGAACGAAACGATGCGTGCGGGATCGCGCCCGATCAGCGAGGCGAATGCACTCAAGTCGCGTTGCCAGGCTTCGGCGGCCGCGTCGTCGGGGACCACGAGCAGCACGCGCTGTGCCGCGCGAGTCACGGCCAGCGTCAAGGCGGCCGCACGTGCACCGTCGAGCAGGCCGTGAAGGGACAGACGCCCGTCCCGCTCGTCGAGCTGGTGCGCAAGCTCGGCGACGAACGGGGCTTCGAGCAGCGGTCGCCACAGTTCGAGCTGCAGCGCGCGAATCGTCGGCTGGACGGTCAGAGGGACTCCCCGGTCCGCGTCCGAAACGACGACGGGACCGAGGTCAGGTTAGCGCGGGGCGTCCACTGATGGGTTGTAGCCGCCGCGGCGGAAGCGCCAGCGCACACGGGCGATGTCGGCCAGATCCAGAATCGACGGGTTGCGGGCCCGCTCAGCACAGGAAAGCGGGATCTCGGCCACGCGCAGCGAAAAGCGTAAGCAGACGTAGAGCAGCTCGATCGCCCAGGCCTCGCCGTTAACGACCATGCGCTCGACGACCGGTCGCGTCCGATCGCGATCGAGCAAGACCAACTCCGGGCGGAGCGCCCGCTGCGGGAGGTGCATCAGACGGCGGATCCCGCGTGAGAGCGGCCCCGAGCCACCGCCACCACCGACCGCGACGTCCAGATCTCGATCGCGAACGAGGTCGGCTAGGCTTTTGTAAGCTTCGATCGTCGTGTCCGGACGACCAGGGACGACCAGGACCTGACGCGCTGTGCTCGCCAGGAAACCGCTGCGCACGGCGGCGCCGACCCCGAGCCGTTCGCGAAGGCGCAACAGCTGACACGGCTCGCGACCACGGAGGACTTGATCGAACTCGTGGGGCCCACCCTGGGAGGTGCCGTCGACGACCAGGACGATCTCGCGCTCGATGCGCACCGACTTGAAGTAGGCGTCGATCCGCTCGAGTGTTTCGGTCACGCCGGCAGCGCCGGCGGACACGGAAACGACGACGGAGACCCGGGGCCGTTCGGCCACGACCGCGCTCAACCAGACGCTTGGCGGTGCACTGCCAAGCGATTCTCGGCTTTATTGAGCTGCAAGACCAAGCGCTCGACGTCGGCCTCCCGGGCGCCGCCCGCAAGCTCCGCCTCGGCCCGCGCCTTGTCGGCGCGCGCGCGCTCGACGTCGATCTCCCCGGCCGGCTCGCAAGACTCGGCGAGCACCTGGACCGATCCGCGCAATACCTCGGCAAAGCCGCCGGCGACCGCGAGCGCATGCTGTCGATCCCCGACGCGATAGGTGATCTGGCCGATATCGAGTTGCGCCAACAGCGGCGCGTGACCGGGCCGCGCGCCGAGATAACCCTCGACCGACGGCAACACGACCTCATCGACCGTCTCGTTGACGATTAAGCGCTCGGGCGTGACGATCCGTAGCTCGAGTCGGCTGGGCAACATGGATCAGGCAACCTCGAGCTTCATCTTTTCGGCCTTCTCCAGCGCCTCTTCGATCGTACCGACGTAGAGGAACGCCTGCTCCGGAATCTCGTCGTGCTTGCCGTCGACGATCTCCTTGAAGCCGCGGATCGAATCGTCGATCTTGACGTAGCGGCCGGCCATGCCGGTGAACTGCTCGGCGACGTGGAACGGCTGCGACAGGAAGCGCTGGATCTTTCGCGCGCGGCTGACCGTCAGCCGATCGGACTCGGACAGCTCGTCCATGCCCAGGATCGCGATCAGGTCCTGCAACTCTTTGTAGCGCTGCAAGACGACTTGCACCGCGCGGGCGACGTTGTAGTGGATCTCGCCAACGTAGACCGGGTCGAGAATTCGCGACGTCGAAGCGAGCGGATCGACCGCCGGGTAGATCCCGAGGTTGGCGATCTGGCGCGACAGGTTGGTCGAGGCGTCGAGGTGAGCGAAGGTAGTCGCCGGCGCCGGGTCGGTGTAGTCGTCGGCCGGAACGTAGATCGCTTGGACCGAGGTGATCGAGCCTTTATTCGTCGATGTGATCCGTTCTTGGAGCTCACCCATCTCGGTCGCCAGCGTCGGCTGGTATCCGACGGCGGAGGGCATTCGGCCCAGAAGAGCGGAGACCTCGGAGCCGGCCTGAGTGAAGCGGAAGATATTGTCGATGAACAGCAGCACGTCCTGTTGTTTGACGTCGCGGAAATACTCGGCCACGGTCAGCGCCGACAGCGCGACGCGCAGTCGCGCGCCGGGCGGCTCGGTCATCTGGCCGTAGATCAGCGCGGCCTTCGATTTCGACAGGTCCTTGGCGTTGATCACGCCGGTCTCCTGGAACTCGAGCCACAAATCGTTGCCCTCGCGCGTGCGTTCGCCGACACCGCCGAAGACCGAAAAGCCGCCGTGCTTCAAGGCCACGTTGTTGATCAGCTCCATGATCAACACGGTCTTGCCTACGCCGGCGCCGCCGAACAGGCCGGTCTTGCCGCCCTTCATGTACGGCTCGAGCAGGTCGATGACCTTGATCCCGGTCTCGAACATTT
>JANNRU010000358.1:0-1688 GCA_031401755.1 Acidobacteriota bacterium
CGAGCCGACCGACTCGCCCGCGATGATTCGGCGAATGTTACCCGGCTCCCGGATATTGAAGACGACAATCGGCAACTCGTTGTCCATGCACAGGGAGATTGCCGTCGAATCCATCACTCGAAGTCCGCGCTCCAGAACCTCGCGGTAGGTCACATGGGGCAGAAACTTGGCGTCACGGTCCTTCATCGGATCGGCACTGTAAATCCCGTCGACCTTGGTGGCTTTGAGCAGGACTTCGGCTTTGATCTCCATCGCACGCAGTGCGGCGGCGCTGTCCGTCGTGAAGTAGGGGTTCCCAGTGCCGGACGCGAAGATCACGACGCGACGCTTTTCCAGATGGCGCAGCGCCCGCCGTCGGATGAAAGGCTCGGCGACCTCGCTAATCTCCAACGCCGATTGGACGCGTGTGTCGACACCGCGAGACTCGAGAGCCGCTTGGAGGGCGAGTGCGTTGATCACGGTCGCCAACATTCCCATGTGGTCGCCCGTGACACGATCCAATCCCTCTCCCGTCGCAGCGGCTCCCCTGAAAATGTTCCCGCCGCCGATGACCAGCGCCAGTTCCACACCCGTCGCGGCAGTCTCGCGGATCTCGTCGGCGAGGACCCCCAACACTCGGGCCGAAAGGCCGAAGCCTTCGTCCCCCATGAGAACCTCTCCCGAAAGCTTGAGGAGAACGCGCCGATACCGGGGTGGGGTCGATCCAACCATTGCAGGCTTTACATCGCGAGCGCGGCGCAGGTGCCGCCCCGAAAGCTAGCTCACCGATTCGCCCAAGACAAACCGTGAGAACCGCCGGACTTGGATGTTCTCACCGATCCGGGCGACCGCCTCGGTAACCAATTGGCCGACGGTCTTGTCGCTGTCCTTGACGTAAGGCTGTTCGAGAAGAACGGTCTCGGCGAGATACTTGTCGATCTTCCCGTCGATGATCTTCTCCACGACCCCGGCCGGTTTGCCCGACTTGAGTGCCTGTTGCCGCGCAATCTCACGTTCTTCGTCGATCACCGCGGGAGTCACTTCCTCGCGGCGCAGGAATCGCGGCGAGGCCGCCGCGATATGCATCGCGATCCCGCGCACGAGTTCGAGGAAGTCGTCGCTACGCGCGGCGAAGTCAGTCTCGCAATTCACCTCGAGCAGGACGCCGATCTTGCCGCCGGGGTGGACGTATGCGACCACCTGACCTTCGCCCGTCGCACGTTCGGCGCGCTTTGCGGCGGAGAGAACGCCTTGCTTGCGCAGCAACTTCTCGGCTTCCGCTACGTCGCCGCGGGCCTCGACCAGGGCTTGCTTGCACAGCATCATCCCGACTCCGGTGCGCTCCCGGAGCTCTTTCACCAAGCCGGCGTTGATCTCCATCTGGGTCTCCTGGCTCCGGCCACCGGGCGGCGCAGAAATTAACGTCTGTTCGCCTGCGTCGATCCGGTCGTCGGTCGGCGCGCGGCTCGGCGGGTTACTCGGAGGAGGAAGATCGCTCCGCGCCTTGCGCCGCCGCTTCGGCGCCGCCGGGCCCGTCATCCCCGGGCACGCGGCGCGCGCGCTGGCGTAACCGCTCGCGACGTGCCTCACGCGCACGAACCTTGTCTGCGACCGACTGCGGTGTCAGGGCGACGCGCTTTTCATCTTCGATCTGACGATCGCGTCCGCTGGACTCCCATACCGCGCGCCCTTCGATCAGCGCCAGGTCG
>JANNRU010000359.1:0-2693 GCA_031401755.1 Acidobacteriota bacterium
GCTGCCGATCGAGGACTCGCTGGATCTGCATTCGTTCAACCCACGAGATGTCGCATCCGTCGTCGAAAGCTGGCTCGACGAGGTCGCTGCTGCCGGGTTTCGCGAGGTGCGACTGATCCACGGCCGCGGTATCGGCGTGCAACGTGAGATCGTCCGTCGTGTGCTGTCGCGCCACCCGAGCGTCGAGGCCTACCACGAGGCTCCGCCGGAAAAAGGTGGATGGGGCGCCACGATCGCCCGTCTGCGGAATACCCCCGATTGACGCGGGGCGCCGACTGGCGCAGAATCCCCGCGTCATGCCCGAGGATCGATTCAACGTTACCTGCCCCTGTTGCAGCACGCGACTGGTCGTCGACGCCGGGTCCGGAGAGATCTTGTCCGAGGATCGTCCGCGGCCTGACCTTGCTCGCACGTTCGACCAGGCGCTCACCGAAGTGCAGACCGGAGAGCAGAGGCGGCAAGACGTCTTTCGCAAGGCCTTCGACCGTACGCAGAATCTCGATGAGTTGCTGAGCAAGAAGTTCGACGAAGCGAAACGCAAGGCCGCCGAGACCCCGGGGACGAAACCTCGCTCCCCGTTCGACACCGACTGAGCGCGCGGTCGCTGGTTCACAAACCGAAATCACGCCAATACAATAGGCACCACATCGCTGTTTCTCAGCGACTGTAAGGAGACTACCAGATGATTCGCTCGTTGCCTGCCCTACTCTTCGCCTGCTGCATCGCGTTCTCGACAGCCCACGTGGTGCATGCGCAATCCGCACCTAGAGATCGTCTGTTCCTTTCGTTCGCCGAGGACACCGAGCTCGCTGAGACCCAGTGGTGGGAAGGGCAATTCGAGATCCTCGACGGTGAAGGGAGCGATGCGCTGCTGCTGCGCGGGGTGGCGGCGTTTCAACCCTGGAAGCGCATCGAGTTGGGCGGAACGGTCGGGTTCGGACGAACCGATCGAAGCGGCTTGCTCGACGACGGATCCGGAGCGACCGACCTCGATCTGTGGGGCAAGTACCGTTTCACGGAATCGATGGAGGCAACCGACCTCGCGGTCGGCGTCGACGCGATCGTTCCGACCGGTGACGATTCGGTCGGACTGGGATCGGATGCATTCAGCGCGGGCATCTTCGGAACGATGCGCCATCGCCTGCCCAAGATCGCGCTTTCGTTCCATATCGGCGCTCGGGTTACCGGCGATGGCGAGATCTCCGGTTTCGACGTCGACGGGCAAACCTCCGGACGGCTGGGCGGCGCGGTGCTCTGGCCAGTGGCCGATGACGTGACGCTGATCGGCGAGGTGACCTACGAGGGCGAGCGATTCAAATCGATCGGCGACAAGGACACGCGCGTGCTCGCCGGGGTCAATTGGCGTCCGCTGAACCAGGGCATGCTCCGGGCCGCGCTCGGTGTCGGCCTGAGCGATGGATCGCCTGACCTCCAGTTCGTCGCGGGTTACGCGGCCCAGTTCTGATCCGATCCGGCTCAGCGGAGGCGGCAAGTCACCAGGCGTGGGCGCTCGCGATCGGCGCCGCCGCTGTGCTGGTCTACATCAATTCGACCTGGAACGGGTTCGCGCTCGACGACATCCCACTCGTGTGCGACAACCCCGCGCTTGGCGGTTCGGCCGCTTGGTTTCGGCTGTGGATCGAGCCCTACTGGCCGAAACTCCAAGGGGGAGCGGCCGCGGGTCTACACCGCCCGGTGACGATTCTCTCGCTCGTGCTCAATCGGGAACTCACCGGATCCGGACCGCTCGGCTTCCACGCCGTCAACGTCGGGATTCACGCGCTCGTCTCAGCTCTTGCCGTCCTCGCGCTCTACAAGACCGGCGGCACTCCCGGCACCGCCGTCGTCGGCGGGCTCCTCTTCGCGGTACACCCGCTGCGTTCGGAGGCGGTCGCCAACATCGCGGGACGAGCGGAACTCCTCGCCGCGGCAGGTGTGTTGGGCGCCTGGCTCCTGCACTCGCGTTCGCGCGACGCGAGATCCCCACGCGGCCGATGGGCCCTTCGGGCTCTCGCGGCGAGCCTCTGGGGGCTAGCTGTGCTCTCCAAGGAGAGCGCGATCCTCGCCCCCGCGCTGTTCCTGTTCGATGATCTGCTGCTCGGTCGTAACGGAGGGCCGAGACCGGCGTTGGCGCGTTCGGCCGTCCTCTACGGCGCCGCGCTCGCCGTCGTGATCGGCCTGCGCCAAACGGCACTCGGCGGCTTCGAGGGCCCGCGCACGACTGTCTTTCTCGACAATCCGCTCGCGTTTAGCGAACCACTGACCCGCTGGCTCACCGCGGGTTGGGTCCACGCACTCTATCTCGCCCGCATCGTCTATCCCGTACCGCTCTCGTCGGATTGGTCGTTCGACGCAATCCCGTTGGTCACGAGCATGGCGGACGTCCGAGCGTGGATCGGACTAGCATCGCTGGGCCTGGTGGTCGGCGCCCTGGTCGTCGGCTGGGCCCGTTCGCGTCCGATCGCCTTGGCCGCGGCGATCTGGATCCTGATGCTGCTGCCGGGATCGAACCTGTTGATCGCGACCGGTACGATGATGGCCGAACGGTTGACCTATCTACCGGCGCTGGGTCCGTGTCTGCTCGCCGGTCTGCTCTTCGCCCTCTTGGCCTCGCGGAAACCCACGCAGCACTGGGGCATCCGTCGCGCGACCGCGATCCTTGGCATCGCGGTGCTGGCGACCGCTCTCGCCGC
>JANNRU010000360.1:0-1559 GCA_031401755.1 Acidobacteriota bacterium
ATCCTCGCCATCGCCGCGAACGTGGGACACCAGTCGTTGTTCGCGATCGATCTGAAAACCGGGCGCGTGCGCACCGTAGTCGACAAGGGGCACGTGACCGCGGTCGCCGTCGCTCGCGGGCAGATCGTCTACGGCCTCGATCATTTGAAGGCACCCGTCGATCTCTACGCGGCGAAACCGGATGGCAGCGGGAAGCGCCAGATCACGCTCTTCAATTCGGATCGCATGGCCGAGATTGCGTTCGGCGAACCGGAGCAGTTCTCGTTCTCCGGCTGGAACGGTGAGACGGTCCACGGCTGGGTCGTCAAGCCTGCCGATTTCGATCCGACTCGCCGTTGGCCCGTGGCATTTTTGATTCATGGCGGGCCGCAGGGCTCCTTCGACAACCATTTCCACTATCGCTGGAATCCGCAGGTCTATGCCGGCGCGGGCTACGCGGCCGTGATGATCGATTTTCACGGTTCGACTGGATACGGTCAGGCCTTCACCGACTCGATTCGGGGCGATTGGGGAGGCAAGCCGCTCGAGGACCTGAAGAAAGGTCTCGATTCGGTGCTCACGCGTTATTCGTGGATGGACCGCGAACGCGTGGCCGCGCTCGGCGCCTCCTACGGCGGCTACATGGTCAACTGGATCGCCGGTCAGTGGCCGGATCGGTTCCGTTGTCTGGTCAACCACGACGGCAACCTCGACGAGCGCGGCGCCTACTTCGACACGGAAGAGCTCTGGTTTCCCGAGTGGGAGCACGGCGGAACTCCGTGGAGCGCACCGGAAGGGTTCGCTAAGCACAATCCGATCGATCACGTCGATCGCTGGCGCACACCGATGCTCGTGATCCATGGTGCGAAGGACTATCGCGTCGTCGACACCCAGGGCCTGTCCACGTTCACGGCACTCCAGCGACGCGGCATTCCCAGCAAGCTCGTCTACTTTCCGGATGAGAACCACTGGGTGCTCAAGCCGCACAACAGCATCTTCTGGCACGAGACCGTGCTCGACTGGCTCGACCGGTGGACGCGATCGGCGATCCCAGTCAACGGCCGCTGACATCGCGGTGAGCGCCGCCGGACGCGGCGTCCTGTGGACGGCTTGCGCCAGTCACGGGCTGATCCACATCTACGAGCTCTCCGTGCCCGCGCTGTTTCTGCCGATCCAGCGCGAGTTCCAGGCCGGCGACTCGCGCATGGGGCTGGTCATCGGGATCTACAGCTTGTTGTTCGGCCTCGGAGCTCTCCCGGCGGGTTGGCTCGTCGATCGCCTAGGATCCAAGATGCCGCTGTGCGTCTGTTTGTGGGGCGGGTCGCTCGGCATGATCGGGATGGCGTTTTCGTCGAGCCTGATCACGTTCACCGTTTCGGCCGCCCTGATGGGCTTGGCGCTGAGCATCTACCATCCCGCCGGAACCGCATGGATCAGCCACGCGATGCCGAGGTCGGGACGGATCTTCGCCTCCCATGGGATGGCCGGGAATCTCGGCGTGGCCGCGGCCGCGGCGGTCGCCGGCGGCCTGGGAGCGTGGCTCGGCTGGCGGACGGCGATCGGGGTGCTGGCTCTCCCCG
>JANNRU010000361.1:0-1788 GCA_031401755.1 Acidobacteriota bacterium
GGCGAGGAACGGGCGCTGCGGGCGTGGGATTTCGTGCATTGCCCGGCCGGTGTGACTCACGTCTTCGTCGGCGATGGCGACGGTCCCTGCGCACTGCTGGCGGTTGGCCACCGCGCGGGAAACGGCGACGTCGAGCTATTCTATCCGAGCAGCGAATTGGCCCGACGCTATGGCGCCGAGAGCCCCGCGCCCACACCCGATCCTCGGATCGCCTACTCCGACACCCGGCCGCGGGTCGAAATCGCCGCTCCGCAATGGCCGCCCGATTAGGATCGGCGCCCACTTCGGGCTACTCGTAGCGCAGGGCCTCGATCGGATCGAGCGCCGCTGCCCGCGCTGCCGGGTAGATTCCAGAGACTAGGCCGACCAGCACCGAGACTCCCGTCGAGAGCGCAATCGAAGTTAACGTGACCACGGTAGGCCAACCGGCCGATGCGGCGACGACCTTAGCCAGTAGTACGCCCGCGGCGATGCCGACCAGCCCTCCGATCGCGCTGATCGCGAACGACTCGATCAGGAACTGCCGTCGGATATCGAGGCCTCTTGCACCAAGGGCGCGCCTGACGCCGATCTCTCGCGTTCGTTCGAGTACGGTCGCCAGCATGATGTTCATGATGCCGATTCCGCCGACGAGCAGCGAGATCCCGGCGATGCAACCCATCACGATGTTGAACAGGCGTTGCGTACGGCGGCTCTGCTCGAGCAGGGCTTCGGGCACGACGAGTTCGAAGTCTTCGGCTCCCGAGTGCAGCCGGTCGAGTAGGGCGCGGATCGCTGCCGCCGCCTCGCGCGGGGCGACGTCGTCTTCCAGGCGGACGATGATCTCATCGAGCGGCGACTGCAGTGAGTCGCGATCGAACTTGCGCATCGCGGTCGTCACGGGAATGTAGATCTCATCCGCGGTCGAGCCGAGCGTGACGCCGCCGAGCGTCCGCGACCCGCCGGAGTTGCGCAGCATCCCGACGACCTCGAACCAGACGTCGTTGATCTTGACCCGTCCCCCGAGCGGCGAATCGAAACCGAACAGGTCGCTCGCGCTTCGCTCGCCGATGACTGCGACCTGAGCGTGAGAGCGCTCATCTTGATGGTCGAGGAATCGACCGCTGGCGACCTCGAGATCGGACAACTGGTCGTGCCCGGCCGAGACGCCGAAAACCTTGGCCTTCGTGTTGGAGCCCGCGGCCAGGATACGCCACGTCTCGATCTCGATCCGCGGCGCGGCCCGTTCGACCCCGGCCACCCCCTCGATGATCGCCCGAGCGTCGCGCATCGAAACGCCGAGCGATTTCTTGCGCATCTCTTCCAACTCGTCGCGCTTGAGTTGTTGCCTGGCACGGACGAGCACGTTGCTCAGGCCGAGTCGCTGGATCAGTTCGAGCGCCTGCCGCTCGGCACCCGCCCCAATGGCCAGCATGGCGATCACCGCACCGACACCGAAGATCATCCCCAGCATCGTCAGTGCCGAGCGCAGCTTGTGCGCCGCGAGGCTATCGAGCGCCGCACGGATCGCCTCGGCGACGTCCATCAGAGCCCCCCGGGCCCGGCGCCGATGGCTGCGGCGCCCGCGGGACTGCCCACGGCCTCGATCGGTCGATTGGGGTCCGCCAGCGCAACCCGATCGCCGGGTGCGAGCCCCTCCTCGATCACCACGATGCCCGCCGACGATGGACCCAGACCCACCGTGACGGGCTCGACTGCGCCTTCGTCCGTCCGGCGCCAGACAATCGACTGCCCTTCACGGTCAAAGACGGCCTGGCGCGGAACGGTCAGCGCATCCTTGCGCTCATC
>JANNRU010000362.1:0-2866 GCA_031401755.1 Acidobacteriota bacterium
AACGTCGCGAATCGAGATCTCGGGCTCGTTGCGAACAAGAAGGCCGGAATTGGTGGCCCATTCGCGCACGAGTGGACCTTTCCGAACGCGGGGAGTCGAAGCGGAAACCTTAATGTATGGCACCGCTTGCGGAATGTTCGCTGTTACACGAACTCACAACATGTCGCCAGTCAACAAATCGAGTACAGCATTGATGGGGGCCAGAGCTATTCCCTTTTGGCTTACTCTGGGTTCGCCGGAGCGAATTCCCTGTTTTGGACCAAATCAGTCGTGCCGATGACTGATCAAAGTCTCACTAATCTGCGAGTTAGGGCCACGTATGATCCGAACGGCAGCGGTCAAGCGGCCGCGGCCACCTGTACAGCCGAGATCGCCGTGATCGCCTTCAATGAATCTGCTAACGAAATTCGATTTGCGGAGGTTCCACGGAGACTCATACTTGAGGGCAATCCGGCGGAGTCCGTCTTGGTCCTCAGCGGCAACGGCGATCAAGATTCCCCGCTGCTTAAGTTTGAGGGCGACGGACAGACAAGTGAATTCTCGAGTCAAGCCCTTTCCTAGTTGAAAATCTCCACGGCTCGTGATCGTTGATTACGCGGCACTCCTTCCAGACTTCTTGTCGTCGATCTTCAGCTCGCGCTTGAGCGCATCTCGCAGCAACTGAAGATGTCGATGCCCTCGGACTCGCCGCAGCCGCGGCTCGATGTCGATGAGGGCCGTCGCCAGCCAGCGCAGACGTTGGTTCGAGTTCTTCCAGCAATCGACTTTCGCGCAGCGCTCTTCGACCAGGGCATTGACGGATTCCAGGCAATTGGTCGTCTTGAGCGAGATGCCGAGCACGCCGTAGACGCCGAGGCGATGAAGCGTCAGAGTCTCCTCGAGACCCTCGGCCAGGCTGCCCGCTGCCGACTGGTTCCGTTCATCGAGCTCGGCATGCAGCTGCCGCAGAGCGTCGAGGGCCTCGGCGTGGGTCGGCCGGTCATAGGCCCGCTGCAGCCGTTTGCGCCAAGTCACCTGCTCGGACTTGGACAAGTAGCGGAGCACGTTCTCCCGCTTGTGCCACTGACAACGCTGGACCACGGCCCGGTCTCGGAACGCCTTTCGCACCGCCGCCTTCAGCCCCTTGCCTCCATCGATCACGACGAGCACGCCTCGAGAAATATCAAGACCGCGCTCGAGCAAAGAACGCAGGAACGGAGTCAGGACCTTTTCGTTCTCCGTGTCCGTCTCCACGAAGCCCAAGAATCGCTTTTCCCCGGAAATCGTGACTCCGAGGGCCACGACCAGCGTCGCGTCCGCGAACGTCTTGCCGTCCAGGATCAAGGCCACGACGTCCTCACCTGACAGGTCCCGCTCCTGCAGCTCGCGAAGCTTCTCCGCGCTGGCCTCGATGAACTTCCGCGACACCGTCGAGCTCGACAGACCGATCGCACCGGGAATCACCTCGGCCGCGGCTTCGTAGTTCCGACAGGAAATCCCGTACAGCACGCGGCGCAACAGTCCGTCGTCAACTTCGCCCCCACCGCTCAGCATGCCGTAGGACCGCAGAGGGACCTCGACACCTTGGGTCGATCGTACCCGCGGCACCCGAATCGGCACGCGCTGCCCGGCTAGACGCACGCTTCCGGGATTGCTGCCGTGCCGCCGACCTACCTCGCCCTCGTCCTTCCGGTCGTAGCGGCCGCCGGCGAGCGCCACGACCTCGTCATCCAGCAGCTCCTGGACGTGCAGCAGCCCCAGCGGCACGAGCCTCCGGATCAGCTCCGCCTTGGCGTCCAGGTCGAGCTCGGCGTACTCCGCGCGCTGGATCACTTTCACCTCACCCAGCCGCCGAACCTTCTTGCGTCTCTTCACGGAACGTAGGACACTTCCCATCGTCGGCTCCTTCTTCTATGCTCGATGCCGTCCTAACCAACGTCATCAAAGCACAGGGGTTGGAGCCGCTTCAATTTTCAACTAAGAGTAGGTCACCTTCGAATTCTCGCTCGGGATGGAGGCCGAGACGTTTGTCGTGACAAATACGGTCGGGAGCCAGGTGTTGTCGATTGACCAGAGTGGAAGTGCCAAACTCAATGGACAGCCCGTGCTCAGTGGTTCCGGAATGGACGCCTACGGGGTCGCAGTGTGGGGCGATCCGGCGCAGGGCGCGTCCTCGGATTCCGGAGACGAGATTTGTACGGCGATGGGACTTACTTGCGTGACGGCTAGCACGTTCCCTTCGGGGGGCGAGCAGGCCTGTTCGTATCAAGGGTGGGGAGCGACTCGGTTTATCGCGTTGTGTAAGTGAAATCGGTGGGCGCTCAAATCTGGTGATAAGCGTTCAGACGCCGGGCCTGATGGTACGTCGTCAGCGGCGGCCGATGAAGTAATGGCGCACGAGTGAAGTGACGGATCTAATGCGGGTACCCCAAACCACCGCGACCGGAAGCGCCAGAGCTGAACGCGGTTGAAAGGTACCCGCAGATTCGATCCGCTGCTGCTTTCGGCGATGACGCTTGACGAGTCGGTCCGCAGGCAACAAGTTCCTCGAGGCGAAACGAATGACCGAACCGCTAGCGTTTGCCACATCGCCCAGGCTCAAGACCGTACGCCCTCCATCTGCGACCAGCGTGACGAGCGACCCGCGGCCTGAAGCGGCTCGTCGGCGGCCTTGTCATCGACTTGTCGTCTGTTTAACTATTGCTAGGATCCGGCGGCGATTTGCGGTGTCACTGAAATTCGAGATCATGCTGCGACTCAGGGCTTGCCCGAGGAAGTCTGGGTACGCGACGGCGCACCGGCGGCGAGAAGTGTCGGTCGAGGCAACCGACGAACAATCGGCGATGTGGCGTGACTGGCGCAACGAACAGCCCGACGATAACCCGCT
>JANNRU010000363.1:0-4416 GCA_031401755.1 Acidobacteriota bacterium
CTGAAGCGCTTCGACGAGATGCAGCGGATCCGCCAAGTCCTGCACGATCCCGAGATCGTCCTGTGCTACACGTCCAAGCCGCCGCCGCCAGAGGTTTTCTCAAACCGGATGGCGCGGACGCTCTATTCCACGATCGACGGAGAGCGATCGATCGCCGAGATCCTGCTCCACGTACACGGATCGGAGTATCCGGTTTACAAGTTTCTCTTCGAATTGCATCGCAACGGGTACGTCGAGATCGCTGCGAGCAAGCCGCTGGAGCCGATTGTCGACAGCGGCCCCGGGTCGAGTCGCCTCGACGGCAGCGCCCGCCGTTCCTTCGAGGCGGTGGCCGAGCTGCGCGTCGTCGAGGAACTCGCACCGAAAGCAATACGATGCTCCGCGACAAAGACGGCACCGATGGAGACCCGGCTGGCCGAAGCCCGCGGACTGATGACCGAAGGTCAGATCGAGTTCGCGCTCGACATCCTGGATCAACTGTTCCGCGAGAATCCGAACGACGACTCGCTACGCCGCCTGACCGCCGAGGCCGAGGCCGCCTTCGTCGACCGCGCCTACCGACACTACTTGCCGCCGAACAAGATCCCTGTGCTCGTCACTCCGATCGACCAACTTGAGGCGACCAAGATTTCGCCCCCCGATTTCTTCCTGCTCAGCCGGATCGACGGCGCCTGGGACGTGAAGTCGATCATCCAGATTGCCCCAATTCGCGAAGTCGACGCCCTGCGCACGCTCAAGCGCCTGCGCGAGGCTGGGACGATTCGCCTCATCGATCCGCCTGCAGGTGCCTGACCGGGCGGGGTGACGCTCGCCGCCTCTGAGTCAGCCCCCGCCCTCAAGAATGACCACGGCGCCCGCCATGCCGGGTTGATGGGTCAGGCTGACGTGCAAGGCTCGAACGCCGAGCCGGCGCGCCAGGGCCTCGGCCTCACCGGCGAGCCGGAGCTCGGGGCGTCCGCCGGGCCCACGGCGAACTTCGATTTGCCGAAGCCCAATTCCGGTCGACGCCGCCCCGAACGCTTTAATGCAGGCTTCCTTGGCCGCAAACCGCGCGGCCAGACACTGGTCGATCGAAGCTCGCAGCGTACAGTCACGAAGCTCCTGCTCGGTGAAAATGCGCGCGTCGAAGCGGACGCCGTGCCGGACCCGGGCGCGGGCCATGCGGGCCGTCTCCAGCAGATCGATTCCGACCCCGAGGATCAACCGTACCCCCGCCCGACGTCCACCCGCCGCGACCGCGGATGTATACTAGCGACGTTCTTGCCTGCCCGTCCCCAAAAGTAGCTCTCTGGAAAGGGTTTGGAATCAGGGGCGCGTTGCCGGTCGGGGGGCCTGGCGGTCCGCGCCGCACGAGGTCGGATGGACCGCTCCGGCACGTCGATCGTCGAGACCCTGGGGACTCCCGGACTGGTCCGGGTGCTCGCTGACTTGCTCGACCGGGCGAAGCTCGTTCGGTTGGCCACGGCGTGCGGGCTCAAATATCCGGGGATGCGGACCCAGTCCCAGCGCCGTGACCGGCTGTTGGTCGATTTGGCGGAGCGTGCTCGCGCCGACGCGAAGGCCCGCAAGGTGATTGCGCTGACGCTCGCCAAGGAGACGGCTTCCACTCGAAGGCAGTGGAACGGCCTGTCGATCGAGGACCGCCGGCGGCGCCTGTCCGATGACGGCGGGCGGGCCGAAGACGGAGCGCTCGGGCTGCTCCTCTTTCTTGTTGCCGCCGAAGGCCCCGCCGAGTTACGTCAAGATTCGGAGACCGGTGACACGTGGCGCGAGCTTCTCGAACTCGCGGGTCGCACGAACGAAGACTCCACCGACACTCGGGACGAGGGGCCCGCCCGTCTCCCTGCCGGCAAGACGGACAAGAAGGTCGTCAACCTAACGAAGAAACTCTCCCATCTCGAAGCCCAACTGGCGAAAAACCGCGAAGAATTCAAAACGCTCAAGCGAGATCTGATCCACCGCAAGGGCGAGCTTGCCGAGTCGCGGATGTTGGTCGAGCGGCTACGTCGCGACGTAGCCGACGCCAAAGCGACTTCAACTCCCCCGCTCACACCCTCGCGCGACCGGGACGCGCCCGGCGACCCCGCCGTGCCCGAGTTGGCAACTGCAGTCCGGAAGCTGGCCGCCGAGCAGCGCAGGCTCGGCCAGCAATTCTCGAAGCTCGCCACAACGCTCGCTCCGCGACCCACCTTCGAGCCTGCCGCACTGGAGGCGGCGATCGCCTCGCTCGCAGAGCTCCAACGCGAGTTCGTGGCGTCGCGTCGCGAACGCAAGAAGCAGTTGGCCGAGCATTCCAAGACACTCGACGAGATCAAGAGCGAGATTCGAGCGAGCGCCCCCCTCCCCGACCTGGTCAAGGTCGCCAAGCGTGAGCGGGCAACGAGTTCCGTTCCTCGCGTCGGGGTCTTCGTCGACGTTCAAAACGTCTATTACTCGGCGCGTCAACTGCGCGGAAAGCTCGACTTCGATGCCTTGATCGAAGCCGCCGTGATCGACCGCCGGCTGATCCAGGCCACGGCCTACGTCGTCGAATCGCCGGAGATCGACCAGTCGCAGTTCATCGCCCGCCTTCAGCGGCGCGCGATCGACGTGCGGCGCAAGGCGCTGCAGGTCCGCGCGGACGGATCGATGAAGGGCGATTGGGACATGGAACTCGCGCTAGATATCCTCGATGCCGCCCCTCGGCTGGATGTCGTCGTCCTTGTCTCCGGTGACGGCGATTTCACATCGCTGGTCAAGCGGGTCAAGGCGATGGGACCCCGCGTCGAAGTTTTTGCCTTTCCCCAAAACACGGCAAAGTCATTACTCGAAGCGGCCGATCGATTCCAGCCGCTCGACGAACGCTTCGTCATCCGGGCCGCGGCGGAGGCGTCCCGCGGACGATCGCGCCGCAGCAAGCCGGTGACGGCGAAGCTCTCGACCTCGGGCCCCGTCGGCCCGAGCGGTGCGGCAAAACAAGCCGAAACAGGAAGTGCCGATCCCGATGTCGAAAAGGTCAAGAGTTCGAAGGATCACTCGGCCGCGAACTGACGCCAGACCAGTCGACCAGGCTCGCCTGGCCTCGATCGTCGATCCGCAGGTGGCGGTGGCTCCCTTTCCACTCGGGCAAGACGTAGACGCGCCGCTCAACGCCATCGATCGGCAGCATGAACTCGTGTTCGATGTGGAAGTGTCCCAGAACCAGGGCATCGGTGCCGTCCGCGAGCAGTGCTGCGGCGTAATCGCGCACGGCCGCGGAGGGAAATCTGCGTTTGAATTCCGGGTTCGTCGTCCGCATCCGCGCCTCCAAGCGCTCCGCGACTGCGAGGCACGTGCGAGCCGGAATGCGCTTCAGGCACCACCAAAGCGCGGCGGACCGACTGAAGGCGCGCCACGCGCGGTAGCGCCGGTCGGCAGGATTGGTCAAGTCACCGTGAATCGCCAGGAAACTACGCCCGGCTTGGTGCTCGACGATTCCGCGATCGGTCGCTTCGTCAAGCGCCCATCCGACGTAGCCTTCCGCGATTCTGTAGTCCCGGTTTCCCTCGACGTAACGGATCCGGACTCCGCGCCTCCGCAAGTCAGCCAGTTTTTCGGCGACCTCTAGGTGATGCGGCTGCTCGAGCCGACGATCTCCGAGCCACAAGTCGAAAAGGTCGCCCAGCAACACGATGCCGCGTGTCGTCGGTACCAGACTCTCGAGTAACCCGAGGAACGCGGAGTTCTCCGGGTCTTGCGGACCGAGGTGGACATCGCCGATAAAGACTAGGTCGCGACCCGCCGGTGCTTCGGCACTGCCGTTCATGTCCGCGCCACGGTGCTGCCGCCCTCGGGCCCGGCGAAAAACGCGTCTCGGAATCGATCGAAGCTCCGCTCTTTGATCGCGGTCCGCATTCGCGCCATGAGACCCAGATAGTAGGTCAGGTTGTGGATCGTATTCAGGCGAGCGGCCAGGATCTCCCGGCTGACGTAGAGGTGACGCAGGTAGGCCCGGCTGTAGTCCCGACAAGCCTCGCAATCGCAATCCGGATCAAGCGGCGACGGATCGTTTCTCAACGAGGCCCCCTTGATGTTCACTCGGCCTCGAGAGGTGATCAGCGATCCGTTCCGCGCATTGCGCGTGGGCATCACACAATCGAACAGGTCGCAACCGGCAGCCACCGACTCGACCAGGTCTTGCGGGCGGCCGACTCCCATCAAGTAGCGCGGGCGATCCGCCGGTAACAGCGGCGCGGTGTGACGGGCGACCGCGGCGATCGCCGCCGGGTCTTCTCCGACGCTGACCCCGCCGATCGCGTATCCCGGGAGGTCGAGCGCGACGAGTTCCCTCGCCGATCGATCGCGCAGGTCGGGGAAGGTGCCGCCCTGCACGATCGCGAACGCGACGCCGGGACCCTCATAGGCCGCGACCGATCGCCTCGCCCAACTCGTCGTCGG
>JANNRU010000364.1:0-4015 GCA_031401755.1 Acidobacteriota bacterium
CTCGCCCGTCGTCTGGTGCGGCCCAGGATAGGAAGTCCGCGGGGGGCGGTCAAAAGCGTCGACCGCGGCTGCTAAACTGCCCTGCCTTTCCAGATCAGGGTTCTTCGGACTTCCCGGGGGTTGACGATGGCGGAAGCAGAACGGCGCTCGTTCAAGCGGTTGGCCGTGATCGGCGCCGGTAACATGGGCAGCGGCATCGCACAGAAAATGGCGACCGAGGGCTTCGAGGTCGTGCTCGTCGATCTGGACGACGACAAGGTCGAGCGCGGTCTAGGCGTGATCAAGCGCACGCTCGAAGAAGGCGTCGAGCGCAAGCTGTTCCGGCCAGTCGACGCCGCTGCGATCCTGGCGCGGGTCAGCGGAACTTCCGATTGGAGCCGCCTCACCGACGTCGATCTCGTTGTCGAAGCGGTCTTCGAGGATCTCGAGGTCAAGCGCCAAGTCTTCGCCCGGCTCGAAGAGCATGCGCGGCCCACTGCGATTCTCGGGACCAACACGTCGTCCTTCTTGGTCACCGACCTCGCCGCTTCGACGCGCCATCCCGAGCGCGTCGTCGGACTGCACTATTTCTATCACCCGGCGAAGAATCGCCTGGTCGAGGTCGTGCCCGGCGCCCAGACTGACGCCGAAGTCGTCCGCGCCGCCTGGTCGCTACAAGAGCAGATCGGCAAGACGCCGATCGCCTCCGCCGACGCGTCGGGCTTCATCGTCAATCGCTACTTCGTCCCCTGGCTCAACGAGGCGGTGCGCCTGGTCGAAGAAGGCCTGGCCGACATCGCCACGGTCGAACATGTGGCGCGTGAACGCTTCGGCGCGGGCATGGGCCCGTTCGAGTTGATGAACGTCACCGGGATCCCGATCGCGCTCCACGCCGCGACCACGCTCGGCGGAGCCTTCGGCCCATTCTACGCACCGGCCGACTCGTTGCGGCGCCAGGTCGATCGCGGCGCGCCGTGGCCGCTGACCGGCGATGCGCGACCGGAGGCCGCCGCCGCGGTCGCCGAGCGCTTGCTCGCAGCGACTTTCTACGTCGCGGCCCAACTGGTCGATGAACGGGTCGGATCGGCGGAGGACACCGACATCGGCGCGCGCGTCGGGCTGCGCTGGCCGCGGGGCCCGTTCGAGCTGATGAACCGCGTCGGCATCGCCGAATCGTTGCGCTTAGTCGAGTCGCTGTGCCGTCGCTGGGAACTCCAAGTCCCGCGCGGACTCGCCGACCAGGCTCGATCGGGCTCGCCCTTCGAGTTTCGACAGATCCGGAGCGAAACGGTCGACGGCATCGCGACCCTGACCCTCAATCGACCGGATGCGATGAACGCGCTGAACGAAGCCGTGATCGACCAGTTGCGCGCGGCCTTCGATGCGGCGGTTGCCGACCCGGCCGTGCGTGGCATTGTCATCGCAGGCGCGGGCAAGGCCTTCATCGCCGGCGCCGACATTCGTTTCTTCGTCAAAAACATCGAAGCCAAAACGATCGATCGGATCGTCGAATTCACCCGCGCCGGTCACGAGTTGCTCGACGCCATCGATCGATCGCCAAAGCCCGTCGTCGCCCGAATGCACGGCCTGGCGCTCGGCGGCGGGCTCGAGCTGGCCCTGGCCTGCGACCGGATCATCGCCTCGACCAAGGCCTCGATGGCCTTCCCCGAGACGGGTATCGGGATCTATCCAGGTCTCGGTGGCACCCAGCGGACCCCGCGTCGGGTCGGTCCGGGCCTGGCCAAGTGGCTGATCTTCACGGGCCAAATGCTCGGGGCGGAGGAAGCCGCAGCGATCGGGCTCGTCGATCGGGCCGTCGCCCCCGAACAGCTCGACGAGGCCGTGCGCGCGGCGATCGCCGAGGGGCCAGCCGGCGAGCGGCGGCCGCCGTCACCGACCTCGCACGCGCAGATCGCCCGGTTGTTTGCCGGTCACGCGGCCGAGACCCTTCGAGACGGGCGAGTCGAGGTCGGCGACGACGCGCGCCTGAAAAAATCGGTCGAGCGCGTCGCGGGAAAGGCTCCGATCGCGCTCCGCGTCGCCGACGAACTGATCACGGCCAGCGGCGAGCGCTCGCTGGGCGAGGGGTTGGCGCTTGAGCTGTCGCGGCTCGACGAGATCTTCGGCACCCACGACGCCTACGAGGGCCTCTCCACGCTCGGCAAGCGCAAGCCGAATTTCGACGGCCGCTGACCGGTGGACGGCGATCGGGGCATTCTTGACCTCCTGGTCGGGTGGGTCGCCCGGGGCATGAGCCTCCTCGGACTCAACGGATCGCGGCTGCTTTGGCGCTGGAACCAGCGCCGCCGCAATCTCGGTGAGGCCGGCGTACGGGCCGAAATCCTAGTCCGCTCGGCGCGCGGGCAACACAAGATGTGCCCGAACTGCCGTGCGCTCGTCCCGCGAGAAGCGCGCGTCTGTAGCGAGTGCTCGTCCTCGCTGACCCACGTCGCCGCCCCCGGCGTCGGGCGACTGTTTACGAACATCTTTCCCGGGGTAACGACGGCGACCTCACTGATCCTGCTCGTCAACGGGCTGCTGCTCGTCGTGTTGCTCGCGATCCAGATCCGGGCGACCGGAGGCGAAAGCGGCGTGCTCGGTGGCATCTTCTCTTCTTTCGATGGTCGCCTGCTCGTCCGCGTCGGTTCGGGCGCGAGTGGGCTGACCTTCGCCGGCGAATGGTGGCGGTTGATCACGCCGATCTTCCTTCACGCCGGCATCCTGCACTTCGCATTCAACTCCTACGTCTTGATCCAGCTCGGCCCCTTGACGGAGAGCGAGTTCGGCACCGATCGATTCTGGGTGCTCTATCTCCTCTGCGGCATCTCCGGAAGCGTCGCCAGCCAAGCATTGCGTCCGATCAACACGGTCGGCGCATCCGGGGCGATCATGGGCTTGATGGGATTGCTGCTGGTCCACGGCTGGCGGCGCGGCGGCGCGTTCGGCGAGCAGCTGCGCCAGTCGATGCTGCGATTCGCGCTCTACACGGCGATCTTCAGCCTGTTCTTTCCCGGGATCGACCACCTCAACCACCTCGGCGGCTTTCTCTGCGGCGCCTTGCTGGGCTTGATCGTGCCTTCCCGGGCACCGAGATCGGCGGGGACTACGGCGGCCTGGCAATTGGCGGCGCTCGTCGGCGCCCTGCTCGTCGTCGTCTCGTTCGCCCAAGTCGCGCGGCACATGTCACCACGCTGACCGTCGGCTTTCGGGATTTTCGGGTGCTCCCACGTTCGCGGAGAGAACGTCCGCAGACGCCGGCCCGAAATGTCCGTAGACTAAGCAAGTGTCGAGAGCATCGAAAACGGTTCGCACTCGATCGTGCGGGATCCGGTCCTTAGGAACGGCGACCGTGCGCTCGAAACCTGCTGCCGCGACGCTCGTCCTGCTGGCGCTCGTTTGCGTCGTCTCGGCAGCGGCAGAACCGGCGGAATCCGTCGATCGAATTCGTCTGCGGCTCAAGGTCGCCGAGTTCGATCCCCGCAGCGCCGAACCGGCCCCGGCAGCGGGTTTGCGCTGGCCGAGTGAGCCGGACGCCGGCTACTTCGTGGTCCAGTTCGATCAACCGCTGCGTCCGGCCCTGCTCGCGCGATTGGCCGCCGCGGGCACAAGGCCGATCGGGTACGTCCCCGAGCAGGCCTACCTGGTTCACGTCCCGGAGGGTCGCATCGCCGCGCTGCGCTCGGTCCCCGAATTGCGCTGGGTTGGCCCGGTCCAACCCGGCTGGAAGATCGCGCCCGACCTCGGTTCGCGGCCGTTCATCGATCCCGCGCGACGCGATGGCGGACGGATGACCGTCACCGTCGATCTGTTTCCCGGCGAGCCGCTGACCGCGGCGGTCGCGCAGGCCTTGGAGATCGGCGCGGACCTGTTGCGAACCGAAGAGTTTTCAACGGTGCGCCGCCTCGTGCTGCGCGCCTCGCGCGAGCAGATCGATCGGCTGGCCGCGCTTCCCACCGTGGCTTGGATCGAAGAAGCGCCAGAACTGACCCTGCGCAACGATACCGCGAAGTGGGTCGTTCAGACGAACACGGTCGGC
>JANNRU010000365.1:0-3579 GCA_031401755.1 Acidobacteriota bacterium
GCAGGGACGACGGCCGAGACGACTCGTGTGAGTCCGAGGACGAGCGTGAAGCCCGCGGCACTACCCGGACGATCCGCAGCGATGAGCGCGGTTGGAACAAGCAGAGCCAAGCGATCGGCGAGCGGGTAGAGTGCAAAGATCCGCATGAGAGCCGCAGTCTCCGGATTACCCGTCCAGCGAGCCCAAACATCGGCACCGACGAGGATCAGCCCGCTACCGAGGGCTCCTGCGGCTAGTGACAGCAGCACCGTCTGCGAGAGCCAAACCGGCTTGTGCGCCTTGGCGGCGCGGACCAGGAAGTAGAGCAGGCTCTCCGAGAACTGCGCGCCGAGGAAGACCACGATCACGCCGTAGGCCAGGAGTACTTGGCGATATGTTCCAAATTCTTGTTTCGTCAGCAGCCGCGTGAGCACGATCGCGATCACTGCGACGAGACCGGTGTTTGTAAAATCCCCGAGCGCAAGGATCGCGGTTCGCTGCCGTAAATTGATCACGATTCGACCTTCAGGCGGCAAGAGCGAGGCGAGGGTCGCGCGACCCTGCGCGAGCGATCGTGATGGGTCATGCACCAGGTCGTTGTGCGAGCGGCGCGTCGTCCTCGGAGGAATCGACAGCCAACCCAACGCTAACCACCGCCAACAGCGCCACCGCCGGGATTCGCATCGGAAAGTCAACTGCCGAGTGCGCCGCAATTGCGCAGATCGAAGCGAATGCCGCGTCCGTCAGATTGGAGCCGGCCCTCGAGAGTCCCCGCCGGCCCTCGCGCCAGGCGCGCCACGCGATGACGATCAGCGCGGCGACCAGGACGACCGCGATCCAACCGCCCTCGGCCGCGAGCTGCAGCCAATCGCTGTGCGCATGGCGCGCCATCCCCGGAAAACCGGGCGGCTGAACACCGGGAAACCAGTCGACGAAGGTCCCGAGTCCGACTCCGAGGATCGGAAACGACAGCGCGCCTTCCAGCGTCGTTCGCCAGAGCACCGGCCGCGTGGATTGCGCCGCCAGGTCGGACTCCAATGAAAAAAAACGAACCGCCGGCGGTACGACCTCGATCGTCAATAGAAGCAGCGTGGCGACCACGACCACGGCACCGAACGCCAGCGCCCGCGCCCACACGCGCTTCCCGCTCAAGAACACCACCGCGCTGGCGATTATCGCGCTCACCAGCCCCGCGCGGGAGCGAGACAGCAAGATAGCGAGCGACAACAGGCCCAGCAGCGCGCCCAGCCCGATGCGCAGCGCAAGCATTCGCCCGCGCCGTAGTCGAGCCACTTCGGTGTCCCAGCCTCGCATCGCGAAGACGAGCACGAACGGCATCGATCCAGCCAGAAACGCGGCGTAGTGATTCCGGTTGATGAACGTTCCCGTCGCGCAGTCCAGGTAGTGCAGCCGCTCGTAGAGAAAGATCCGCTGACTGCCGGTGAGGTACTCGGCCAAGCCGTAGAGCGCTTGAAGCCCCGCCGACCCCACGATCGCCAGTCCGAGCAGGTCCCGCTCGTCCGCGGAGCGAAACGCGACGAGCGCAACGCCGCCGACGAGCAAGTAGGCCACGAGCTGCAGCAGGGCGACGGTCGTCTCCGGCGGCGAGACCGAGACCAGATGCAGTCCCGGAGCGACGACCGCCGGGTTACCGGCGGGCAGCTGACCGAGTGCGGACGCGGCGGGCAGTAGGCCCAGCCTCGCCGCACCCGGCAGCGGCACGATCTGCAGCAAGCCAATCAGCGCCAGTAACGCCCCGCAGCCGATCAACCTCCGCGCCGATGCCGCGAGCGGCCGTGCTGTGTTCGGACGCAACGCACAAATCGCCGCCAAAGCTGCCGCCACCAGTTGCAACCCCAGCATCGACCAGGGCCGCACGCCTCCAAACGGGAGTGGCAGCAGGACGATCAGTGCCGCGATGGCCGCTCGGATGAAGCCCACGTCACGCGGCGCCGGACCGCCGCCGCCCGCCGCCCGTCGCGCGCCGTGCCAGCCGCCGGCCCAGGCTCGCGCCCTTGGTCGGGGTCGCCTCGTCTTCTTTGGCCCGATAGTAACCGTAGCGCGTGTAGTACGAGTAGCGGTCGAGCAAGGCATCGGCGGCGTTGAGCACCGCGCCAATGACCTTGACGCGGGATTGCCGCAATCGCTTCGCGGCATGGTTCAGCGATTCGCGCCCGGTCTGTCCGCAGCGGGCGACCATGATCAGCCCGTCCACGCGCGTGCCCAGGATCAGCGCGTCGGAGATCGAGACCGCGGGCGGGGAGTCGAAGATCACGTGGTCGTAGCCGCGCGAGCGCAAGGCGAAGCTGATCAACAACTGTAATCGCTGTGAATCGAGCAACTCGGACGGGTTCGGCGGGATCGGCCCGCTGGCGATGCCGTCGAGGCCGGGAATGCCGGTCTCTTGCAGTAGTTCCTCGGCCTCTGCGTTCCCGGATAGGAAGCTCGACAGTCCGACTTCGGTCGACAGCCCCAGCGCCCGGTGCAGTCGCGGCCGGCGCAGATCGGCATCGATGATCAAGACGCGCCGGCCGAGTTGGGCCAGCACGATCGCCAAGTTCAGCGCAACCGTCGACTTTCCGGCAGTCGGCTCGCAGGATGAGATGACCAGGCTTGCCGGAGCCTGGTCGGGAGATGCCAGCAATATCGACGTGCGCAGGTTCTTGAAGGCCTCGGCGAAATGCGATCGGGGGGCTGAGTGACTCGCCAGATCCGGCGCGATCGCGGCCCGGATCGCGTCTGCCGGCAGTTCGCCGACCGCCTCGGGCGTGTAGATCGGGACGTGTCCCAGCACCGCCCAGCCGGTCGCGCGACGCAAGTCGTCTTCGCTGACGATGGTGTTGTCGAGGTAGTCGAAGCCGAACGCGAACGCGACGCCCAGGCCGCTGCCGAGCAGGAGCGCCAGCAACAGCGTCATCGCCTTTTTCGGACGGATCGGCTCGCGGGGGAGCTCGGCCGGGTCGACGATGCGGATGTTGCTTGCCGAGGTGTCTTGCAGCCGCTCGGAACTTTCCGTCTCGCTCTGCCGCGCCACCATGCCCGACAGCACCGTTCGTTTGGTTTCGATTGAAGAGCGCAGGCTTCCAAACTCGATCGCATCGAGGTTGACCCGTTGAACCTCATCCATTTGGCGCTCGACCTGCAAACGCAGGTTTTCGACCTCGGCCTGGGCCCGCACCAGTTCGCGCTCGGCCCCTAGGTGCACCCGCTCGGCGATCGTCGCCGTTTCAAGTTGCAAGCGCTGGCCGGCTTGATCCAGTTCTTCCTGGATCTGCATCGCCGGCGGCCAGTCGCTCTTGAAACGCCCCGCCATCAGGCTCGCTCGGCGTTCGAGCTCGGCGTACTGCTGGCGCAGGTTGTTGATCAAGGTGCTGTTGAGCACTTCGGGCAGCGATTCCGGGCTTGCGTTGCGCACCGAGTCGAAGCGGGCCCGAGCGACCGCGTGATCGCTCCTGGCCGCGACGTAGCGGCGGTTCAGGTCGGCGAGCGCCTGCTCGCTGATGTCCTGCACGCCGTCGTTCATGGCGAAGATCTCTTTTTGCTGACTGATCGATTGCAGTCGGCGCTCCAGCTCGTCGATGTCGTTCTGTACGCGGGAAA
>JANNRU010000366.1:0-3897 GCA_031401755.1 Acidobacteriota bacterium
GGCAACACAATGCGCACCGCGCTTGGGCGTGGCGGGCAGCACGAGCGCGAACTCCTCGCCGCCGTAACGCGCGGCGACGTCCGGCTGGCGAATCTGCGAGCCGAGCAGTTCACCGACTCGTTGCAGGAGCGCGTTGCCCGAGTCGTGGCCTCGCCGGTCGTTGAACTCTTTGAAGTGGTCGAGGTCGATCATGACCAGCGACACGGGGTGGCCGCCCTGCCGCGCGCGGGCGATCTCGCGGTTCAGGCTCTCTTCGAAGAACCGATAATTGTAGAGGCCGGTCAACTCGTCTCGGTAAACCGACTCGCGGGTGTGCTCGAAAACCAGCCACTCGACGATCTTCGGGTGATGGAGCTTCGGCTGGACATGGAGAAAGTAGCTGATCAGCGCCACACGGAGATCGACGGGTTCGCCGAGCCGCGATGTCATCTGCGCTCTACGGGCCAGGATCTCGCGCCAATGATCGCCGGCTTCGCTATCGACGAAGCGCAAATGACAGAGTTGGTAGATCGCTTCGCCGTAGACGGCGATGCCTCGTGCCGCGGCCATCCGTTCGACGTTATCCGCGATGAGCGTATCCGAAGCCTCGCGTCCGTACAGAATCTGGGTCAACTCATCGCGCCAAGCCTCGTCGGCAGCGATCGCTGTCATCATCGAGTTCATCGATTTTTCGTCCTGTCTCAATAGGCGGGGTTCGACGCAAAATCTAGTGCTCGCTCATCGCCGATGCCGCCATTTTCCCCTCTCGAAATCTGTCCCTTCGGGACTCGAAAGACGACAAGCACAAACTCTTCAACCAACAAACCTCAATTATCAAAAAAGGTACCTGTTCCCATTTTCCAAGTGTCGTGCTTGACAGCCGCCGTCGCGAGCGGAGAATGGGCCGAACGGGAAACGCAAGAACGAGGAGCGACCAGAGGGTGCCGACGATTCATTTCACCGGAAGTCTCGAGCGCCATCTCGCCGTCCCCACGCGCGACGGTGCGATCTACGCCCCGCTCAACCATCGCCATTTCGGGGTCAAGCTGCAGCGTTCCGGCGACGACGGCCGGACGTGGACCGAAGTAGCGGCCAGGCCTACCCTGTGACCGATGTGGTCGACGCCCCGAGCCTGGTCCAGATCTGGTCGCTCGACGCGACGGGTGCGCCCGAGCCCGCGAACTGGTTCGGCGGCGGCCCCGATCAGCCGGGGATCCACCCGATCCTCGTCGATCCGCGACACGTGACGGCGGGGCGTCATCTATCAGCTGCGACTCGATTGATCCGTCGCGGCCTGATCGCGCGGGCCGCGCTGTTCGCGACGCTCGCGATCGCGCCCTCGTCTGCGTCCGCGCCCGTGGGCGTCGCGATCGTCGCCGACGTATCCGAGGCGGGGACGCGGGTCGTCTTGACGCACGACGCCCCGGTCGGCTACACGATTCGCGAAGAGAGCGGTAGGATCGAGATCGACTACGAGCGAGCCGTGGCGATCCAGGGCGAGTCGCCGCGGCTCGCGAACGACACGATCCTGCGCCGCGTCCGCAACCGGGGCGAGCGCACGCTCGTCCTGACGCTCGGGCCAAAGTTCGAGAGCTACGAGACCTTCGAATTGAAAAACCCGCTGCGTCTGGTGGTCGATCTGCACGCGAAGCGCTCCGCCGACCGACGCGATGCGTCCAGCGGCCGAGCGCCCGAGCCGACTCGCGTGATCGTTCTCGATCCGGGACACGGCGGCATCGAGCAGGGCGCCGTCGGTCCCACGGGCCTCGACGAAAAAGAGGTGACGCTCGATATCGCCCGCCGGCTGCGATTGCGCCTGTCGAGCATGAAGCCGAAGCCGACCGTAGTCCTGACGCGCGACGAGGACCGCGTGTTGGCGCTCGATGAGCGCACCGCGGTAGCCAACCACAACCGAGCCGATCTGTTCCTGTCGATCCACGTCAATTCGTCCCCCAGGTCTTCGGCCACGGGGGCCGAGACCTACTTCCTCGCCGCCGAGGCCAGCGATGACGAGGCGCGCATGGCCGCAGCCCTGGAGAACCGAGGATCGACCGAGGTCGCCCAACGCAATCTCGACCTCGTGCTGTGGGAGCTGGCGCAGACGCAGTTTCTGGCCGAGAGCGCCGCGCTGGCCGAGGCGGTGCAGCGTCAGTTGAACCTGCTGACCGGGACGCGTGACCGTGGCGTCCGCCAAGCGCCGTTCCGCGTGCTGACCGGAGCGCAAATGGCCGCGGTCCTGGTCGAGGTCGGCTTCATTTCGAATCCGGCGGAAGAGACCAAGCTCCGCTCGTCGGAGTACCGCGAGCAGATCGTCTCGGCGCTCGCCGCCGCGGTCGGTGATTTCCTCGCCCGCGCGGAGCGGCTCGACGCGCCCGCACCGGTTCCTTCCCGAAGCGCGGCGCCGGTCCTCCCGTGAGCGCTGTCGCGCCGCGCGCGCGCCGCGCCTCCGCGGTCGTCGCTGTCGCGCTGCTTGCCGCCGCGGCTTGCGTCGACAAGCCGCCGGCCCAAGCGCCCACGCCCGATCCGTTGCCGCCGGCACCCACGTCGGCCGAGGTGACCGACGAGACCGCAGGCCTGGCGCCGGCCCGACGCATCGCGGTCGCGGTCTACTTCCCGTCACGCGCAAGCGACGGCCTGGACGGCGAGGTGAATGAGATCTTCGACACCACGGCGGCCGGCGATCGCGCGAAGCAGATCCTAATGGAGCTGATCTCCGGCCCGTCGCGCGCCGACCTGCTGAGCGTCCTGCCGCCGGGGACACACTTGCGACAGGTCTACGTCACCGCCGACGGGACCGCCTGGGTCGACTTCTCGGACGAGTTGAAGACCGGCCTCGGCGGCGGCAGCTTCCAAGAGTTGCTGACCGTCTACTCCGTGGTCGATTCCGTGGTCTTCAACGTCCCGGAGATTCGCCGCGTCGGTTTTCTGATCGACGGCCAGCCGATCGACACACTCAACGGGCATGTCGACCTGACGCGTCCGCTGCGTCCCGATCGCTCGATCATCGTTTCCGGAAAGACGGCCGACGCAGTGGGCACGGTCGCGGGGCTGCGACCGTGATCCGCCGACCGGTCGGCGTGTTCGATTCGGGTGTCGGGGGCCTGACGGTCTTCCGCGCGCTCGAACGCCAGCTACCGCGCGAGCGGTTCGTCTATCTCGGCGACACCGCGCGCGTCCCCTACGGCACGCGGTCGCCCGAGACGATCCGGCGCTACTCGGTCCAAGCGGCGCGCTTCCTGGTCGGGCATCGCGTGAAGATGATCGTGGTCGCCTGCAACAGCGCGTCGTCGGTCGCGCTCGAGGCGATCGCCGACGCCGCGCAGGTCCCGGTCGTCGGCGTGATCGACCCCGGCGCGCGGCGCGCGGTCGAGATCGCGCGCGGCGGCCCAATCGGCGTGATCGGCACGCGGGCGACGATCGCCAGCGGCGCCTACCCGACGGCGATCGAGCGCTTGGCGCCCGGAACGCGCGTGGTCAGTCGCGCCTGTCCGCTGTTCGTACCTTTGGTCGAGGAGGGTTGGACCGAAGGCGAGGTCGCGCGGGGGATCGCCGAGCGCTACCTCGCGCCGCTCCGCGATGCCGGGGTTGCCGCCCTGGTCCTGGGGTGTACGCATTACCCGCTGCTGAACTCGATCATCGGCGAGGTGATGGGGCCCCAGGTCGCGCTCATCGATTCGGCGTCCGCGGTCGCGGCCGCGGCCCAAGAGCGGCTGACCGCAGAAAAAGATGGGGATTTCGGCACCGAGCCGTCCGATGGGCATCATTACTATGTAACCGACACGCCCGAGCCGTTTCAGGTGGTCGCCGAGAGTTTCCTCGGCCGTCCGCTCGGCCGTCTGGAGCGGGTTAGCCTGGAGCCGACCGGATGAACGAGCCCACCGCGCGCCGCGACGGACGCGCCGACGACGCGCTGCGACC
>JANNRU010000367.1:0-2497 GCA_031401755.1 Acidobacteriota bacterium
CGACGGAACGGCGGATTGTCCCGCCGTGGCCGCCGCCGAGGACATCGTCACCACGGCTGCGTATGACGCGATGGATCGTCCAATCGTGCAGACCGACGAGACGGGGGTTGCGACCTGGAATTGGTACGACGCGTATGGGCGGCCGGAGTACGTCAGCGACGGGCAACCCCAAGCGCCGGATGCGACGCCGTACACCGACATCGCGTGGCTCGGATCCGGAATCGCACCTCCCGACGCCACGTGGTGGGGCGAGCAGGCCTATGACAATCGCGGTCGGCTGGTGCGCAGTCGGTCGTGGGGTTGGGACGGGAAAACGAAGGACGCCGGCGGCTTGCCCGTGCGAGGGCTGCTCGCCGCGAGTTGGGAACGCTTCGACAACTTGGGTCGGACCATTGGTCGAGACCTCGCGGTCGATGCCCTCTATCTCTCCGGGGCCTCGAATGCTGCGGGAAGTCTGACGCCCCCGACGGGATTGGCCCTCGCGACGAGCTGGGGCGTTTTCAATAGCAAGGGCCAAGTCGAAAAGACGATCGACGTTCGCGATTTCGCCACAGAGCTGTTCTACGATGGATTGGGTCGCCGAAGGCTCGTCCAACAAGAAGAAGTGTTTGGCTACCGCGACCAGTCCGAGGTCTTTTTCGATTCGGTGGGACGACCTTGGAAATCCGAGGCCACGGCGTACTCGGACAACGGCGAATCCGTCACCACCGTCAACAAGGTGGAGTACGATTCTTGGGGACGAGTCCAACGCCGGATCGGCGATCCTGACGCCGCGCGACTGATTACCGACTTCGACTACGACCCCCTCGGACGGGTCCGGCTGCAGGCCGGGCGCTGGGATGAGGCGCCCGAGGATCTGCCGACGCTTGACCCGAACGATCGTGCGGTGGAGACTCTGTACGATCGGGTCGGGCGGGTCCGAAAGACGCGGGTTCGAAAAGCCCATCCGGACACCTGGACCGATACCGAATACCGCTACGACCGCGACGGGCTGACGACGAGTCAAATCGACGCCGAAATGAACGAATCCAATTGGACGTACGACGCGCGGGCCGTCTTGACCTCGATGCTCTATCCGGCGGCGGCAGGCGTGCGACAGGAAGTCGCGTTCACGGCGCACGATCACGCCGGCCGACCGACGGAAGTTCAGTTCCGCGGGGCGGCCAGCGGCAGTGCGCCGCGAATCCGCTGGACGATCGACTACGACGCTCGCGGGCGGATGGTGTCGCGCGTCGGTGAAGCGGAGCAGGTCCCCGGAGGCGGCCCGGAGTTCTCTGGCACCATCGAGCAAACCTACACCTATGACGATTTGGGCCGACTCGTGTCGGCCGATGACATCAGCGGCACGGGACCGGACGCGACGATTCGCTCGGAGTACCGGTTTGATTCGGCCTCTCGCGTCGTCGAGGAACACCAGCGCTTGCCGCTCGGCGGCGTCCTGGTCGATCATGCCGTGGAGTCCGAGTACGACACGACGGGCTTCCGCAGGAAGCTGCACTTTCCTGTCGTTCCGGGATACGAGAACGACCGCTATTGGCTGAATTTCACTTCCACGAGCCGGGGTCAATTGCAGGGTATCCAAGGTCCGCTGGACGCCACGGACGGAACGGTAGCCCGACAGCGGGGAACCTTGGCGAACTACAAGTGGATCGGCGGTGCCGTTTGGTCCCGTTGGTACCGCAACGTAACGATCTCGAAGGCCTACGACGAGAATGGTTCCGTGCTGACCCCCTTGTTTGATGGCTTGGGCCGCCCGACCGGCGTGCGGACCTGGCGCGTCGAGCCTGCGTATGAATTCAAGCAGATCTCCGACTATCGCTACGGTTACGATCGTGTAGGGAACCCGACCTTCGAGCAGCGGCGGCACGAGCCAACCAATGCGGAAGCGACGCTCTTCCGCACGCGCGCTTGGACCACCGACTTGCGAGGACGCCTGTCTCGCTGGGCTCAGGGTCCGCGGGGTCTGACCGACGTCATCCCGTTGACGCATGCAACGGACCCAGCCGCCGTTTTCGGCTCGTCGCCCGCGGAAGGGGAACGCTTCACCCTGGATGACACCGGGAACTGGACGGACTACGAGCGCGAATCGAAGCCCGAGGAGAATGCGACCTTCGCCACGAACGCGTTGAACCAATACACGTCGATCGTCCCCGACGGCGCGGGTGCGCTCCCGTTTGATTACGACTGGATGGGGCAGATGCGCTTAAATCCGCCGCGGGGTCAGCGGTACGTCTGGGATGCCTTCGGGCGGCTGTCTGAAGTATGGGACACGACCTCCGAGCCCGACGACGAACTGATCGCGAGCTACCGCTATGACGCCTTCAATCGTCGCGTCGAGAAAACGGTTCCGCTGGGGACTGGCGACGAAACGACGCGCTACATTTACGATGGCTGGCGGGCGATCGAAGAGCGCGCGGTCGTCGCGGGCGCGGAAGTCGTTCGTGCGCGTTATGGGTTCGGAGTCGGACTCGACGAAGTGCTGTGGATGGATCGCGAC
>JANNRU010000368.1:0-3357 GCA_031401755.1 Acidobacteriota bacterium
GCCGTCACCCTCACGTACGCGTTGACGAGATGTTTGCGGTCTTCCGGCCAGGGTGTATCGCTGTAACCGGTCCTCTTGAACTCGACTTCTCCAGATTTCGAACGGCCCACAAGGATGTGGCGCGTCGGAGAGTCGATGCGACTGCAGAAGTCGCCTTTAGAGCCTCCATGCATGCCTTTTTCGCACTCGCTCCGCAGTTTCCTTTCGTAGGCGTATCGCTCCGACTCCGTGATGCTGCCATCTCCGATCACGTAACAACTCGGTCCTCCCCCCGAACACGGGCCGTTCGGATTCGACCCGGGCCCCCCGCCGGGCCCTCCAGGTCCCCTCCCGCCAGGGTACCCTCCCGGCCCCTGGGGCCAATCACCACATCCCTGCCCTCCCGTCGCGCACGATGCCAGGCCCAGGGGGTCCCGAAAGACCGTTGGATTCCCATTGGCGTATCGATAGAGGTTCGGCCCGTCTGAGTAGCCGATCAAGTCCCGCCGCAAGAACCTCCCCACCGCCGCGTCGTAGTACCGATTCTTGAAATAGAACAGTCCCGTTTCGGCATCCTGCCGCTGACCCGTATAAAGGTAGGGTAGCCCGATCCTTGATTCCGAGAGTGGCGGCCCGTCGTAGTCGGAATCCTCCCAATCCCACGCAGGATTTCGTCGGACGTCGATGACCCCGTACTCGCTATACAAGTGCCGCTCAACGACCTGCGCGGGGTTGCTACCCCTTGGATCGTTCGCCGGGTCCGTCGTCGCCGCGATCACGCTTCCCTTGCGGTCATGATGAAGGTAGAAGCGCCATCGAACAGTTCCCGTCGGTAGTAGCGTGGAGTCTGGGTCGTCCTGTGCGTCCTGAGCCAGATCTCGATCCATCCACAGCACTTCGTCAAGCCCGACGCCGAAGCCGTATCGCGCACGG
The DNA here is from genome assembly GCA_031401755.1 of Acidobacteriota bacterium. GTDB lineage: Bacteria > Acidobacteriota > Polarisedimenticolia > Polarisedimenticolales > Polarisedimenticolaceae > JANNRU01. The sequence goes on from JANNRU010000368.1 coordinate 913, forward strand.
ACGACCTCAGATCCACCAGGAGGCACCGCGCGCTCCTCGATCGCGCGCCAACCATCGTAGATGTAACGAATCGTCACGTCGCCGTTTCCCGGCGGTAGCAGCTTCTCGACACGACGATTCAACGCGTCGTATCGGTAGCGCGCAATCAGTGCCTCCGGCGTGACTTGTGTGTCCCAGGCTTCGGTGAGCCGCCCAAAGACGTCCCAGACGTACCGCTGGCCACGAGGTGGGTTCTGGCGAAGCTGCCCGAGCCAATCGTGCACAAACGTCTCTGGATTACCGCCTTGCGGTGTGATCGACGCATACTGGTTGAGTTCATTGGTATCGAGATTCGTCGTCGCGGCGACGCCGTTCGTCGTCTCGCTGCGTTCGTTCCAATTTCCGAGGTCATCAAGGCTGAAATCCTCCCCGCGGTCCGGAGTGGCACCGAAGACCGCAGCAGGATCCGAGGAGTGGGATTCTGGAATCACGTCTGTCGTTCCCCGCCCACCCGCGGCCCAGCGGTCGAGTCGCCCTAACAAATCGGTGGTCCAGGCGCGCGTGCGGAAGAGCGTCGCGCCTGCATCGGTCGGCTCGTGCCGCCGTTGTTCGAATGTCGGGTTCCCCACCCGATCGTAACTGAAGCGGAAGTCCGCGATGAGTTCAGGCGACCCTGCACCCGCGACCCTTTCGGTTCGCATACCGGTGACCCGACCGAGACCATCGATGAGGGGTGTTCGACTCCCCAGGGGTCCTTCGAATTGCTGGGCCAGCGTGTTGTTGCCATACCATCGCGACCACACGTTACTCCCGATCCACGTGTAGGTTGCGAGCCAGGCTCGTGACTGAGGCGGTGACGCACCATGGTCCGCGCTCAACGGCGCCCGAATTGCCGCCAGTTGGCCCCGAGGCTTTCGCGTGTACTCCACCCAGTAGGGATCGGAACCATATCCAGCGACTGCGGGGTAATGCAGGTCCGTGCGGAATCCGGTGACGTCGTACTCGGATCCCACAATGTGGTCGATCATCGACGAGCCGACTTGCCGACGCTGATTCTCCTCGATAATCCGACCCACAGAATCGTAGCGGAACAATGCCTGGATCAGTTCTTCTCCCGGGAAGTCATCGCTCTCATCGTTGGCCACTACTATTCGTCCGAGATCGTCGTAGACGAACGTCTGGCTCTGCGTACCCGCGAACGGGTGGTCCCCGCCGGTCGAGGGCTCCTCGGTCCCGGTACGGCTGGCGAGGCGTCCACGGGTATCGTACGCAAGACTCCACACAACCCGACGAGCGTTCGCGTCGCTGGCCTCTCGAAGCTCCAACACTTCCGGTCGACCCGCGTCGTCGCGGTCGACGATGGCGACTTGCTGTCGGACGCCGTTCGCCTCCGGATACTGCATCGTCTGCAAGAACCCACGGGCGTCGTACTGCCAGAGCGTCTCGTTCGAGTTTGCATCCAGAAGCCGAGTCGTCAAGCCGTCCCGGTCGTAGCCATAGACGGTATCGACCCATTCCGCCGGAGCCTTTCGGATCCGCGTTTTCCTGACCCGGCCGACGCGATCGTAAACGGTTTCCACCGCCCGATCCTCGTCAGCGAGAATCGGCAGATCTTCGGGTTCCGAATCCCAGCGTTCGACTCGCAGCCGAGGCCGCCCCAGCGCATCGTAATCAAAATCGAATATGGAATTCGCGTTCGCGGGATCGCCTACTCGCCGCTTCACTCGCCCCCATCCGTCGTACTGCGCTTCGGTGACCGTGGTCACAAATTCGCCCGTTTCGGAATGAACCCGAGCCTCAGATCTCTCCACGCGTCCGTAACTGTCATAGAAGGTTTCGGAGTAGTCACGTACCCCGAATTCCGCCTGATCTTGAACGAGCCGTGTCTGGCCAAAGCCGTTATAGCTAATTTCTCGTTCGAATCCTCGAATGTCGATCGCGCGTGCGATCTGCGCTCTGTCGTTGTGCACGACCCAGGTAGTTGCGAGATCAAGGGTCGTTGGCGCGATGAGGCTGCCCGCGGCATCTGGCGTTCCCGGGAGGTACAACGCCTCGGAGGCGAGATGCTCCCCGATCGTCCACCCGAGGTTATCCAACGTGACCCAAGCCGCGGACATCAGGCCGCGGACTGGCGTATCCTCTTCGTCCCTCGTGTTTCCATCCCACCCCCAACTCCGGCGACGAACAGCGCGTCCACGATCATCGTAAGCCGCATCGTGCCACCACGTTGCCGGCGGAGCCGAGATGCCTGATCCGAGCCAAGCGATATCGATGTACGGCGATGCATCGGGGCCCTGGGGCTCGCCGTCGCTGACGTACTCCGGTCGCCCATACGCGTCGTACCAATTCCAGGTCGCAACCCCCGTCTCGTCGGTCTGCACGATTGGACGATCCATCGCGTCATACGCAGCCGTGGTGACGATGTCCTCGGCGGCGGCCACGGCGGGACAATCCGCCGTTCCGTCG
>JANNRU010000369.1:0-2276 GCA_031401755.1 Acidobacteriota bacterium
TCGGGCGTAAAAGCCTGGCGCTCGAGCTCCTCGGGCCCGATGAGTGAATTCTTGGCCCGCGAAATCCGCGAGAGGAACGAGCGCGGCGTTCCCGAGTCGCCGGCGGGGTCTTCTTCTTTGAGAATGCGTTTGACCACGGCGAGTTGGTCGTCGGTATCGTAGATCGCGAAGCCCGACGGAAGCCCGATCTGCTCGCCGTCCCGGCGCAGGATACGCAGACAGAGTGCGTGAAACGTGCCGACCCAGGCCGGATGGGTTTCGGCTCCGAGAAGGGCATCCACCCGTTCGCGCATCTCCGCTGCCGCCTTGTTGGTGAAGGTCACGGCGACGATGCGCGACGGCGAGACACCGGCCTCGCGGATCAGCCAAGCGATGCGGTGCACGATGACCCGGGTCTTTCCCGAGCCCGCTCCGGCGAGCACGAGCAGCGGTCCAGCGGCGTGACGGACGGCCTCGAGCTGGGCCTCGTTGAGCCCGTCGAGAAGACTCACCGAGGGCCCGTCGAACTCCTGTTGCTGCACGAACGCCCCCCGGTTGACGCCGGCATTCTATCAGTCCGGCGAAGGGCGGATCTGCGGTACAATCCGGGCATTCGTCGGCGAGGCGAGGGAGGGTCATGCAGTGATCGTGCGCTTCTGGGGCACCCGCGGCTCGATCGCCAAGGCCGGCCAAACCACGCTGCGCTACGGCGGCAACACCGCATGCGTCGAGGTGCGCTCGTCGAACGGAACCCTGGTCGTCTTGGACTGCGGGACCGGGGCGCACGGTCTCGGGCAGTCGCTGGCCACGGAGAAGGGCCCGCTGCGCGGCCACCTGTTGATCACTCACACGCACTGGGATCATATTCAGGGCCTGCCCTTTTTTCTGCCGCTGTTCGTCCCCGGAAACGAGTGGGACATCTACGCGCCGCGCGGGCTCCGCGAATCGCTCCGTACCACGCTCGCCGGCCAAATGCAGTACGCCTATTTTCCGATCACACTCGAGCAACTTGGGGCGACGATTCGCTACAACGAGCTCGTCGAGGGGGTCTTCGAGATCGGTGAGATCCGCGTCACCACGCAATATCTGAATCACACGGCACTGACGCTAGGCTATCGGCTGGAGGCCGATGGAGGCACGCTGGTCTATTCGACGGACCACGAGCCCCATTCACGGATGTTCGCCACGGGAGAGGCCGGCGTGACCGAACGCGGCGATCGTCGGCACCTCGAATTTCTCTCGCAGGCCGACCTACTGATCCACGATGCCCAGTATCTGGCGGAGGAGTATGCATCGAAGGTCGGCTGGGGTCACAGCACGGTCGAGTGCGTGGCCCAATCCGCGGGCCTCGCTCGCGTGCGGAAATTGGCTCTGTTTCACCATGATCCGATGCGCGACGACGACGCGCTCGATCGGATCGGCGAGCTCGTTCGCGAGCGCGTTTCGCAATTCGACCCGCGGCCGGAGGCCTTCGTCGCAGCGGAGGGTCAGGTGGTCGAAATCGGCCGCTCGCCTGCGGAGAGTCGTCGAGAATTCACCCGCGACCCGAACTCGGCGGCGAGTGCGCGCCTGGCGTTGCGATCACCCTCGGTTCTGGTCGCGGTCACCGACCCCGTCGTCGCCGCGGCCCTGTCGAACGTGGTCACGGCGGATGGGCTCGAGTTGCTCCTGGTCGGTGACGGCGATTCGGCCGTGCGAATCGCGCAAGAGCAACGGCCGTCGGTGATCCTGGTCCAGTATCGGCTGCCCGGCCGAGACGGCCTCGCGGTCTGCCGGGCGATTAGGGGGGCCGCAGGGTACGGGGAGAGTGTTCCGATCATCGTCGTCAGCCGCGAGAGCGCCGATCGCGCGACCCCGATCGAGCCGGGGCTCGTCACCGAGTGGCTCTGGCCGCCATTTTCATCGACCTACGCCCGCACGCGCATCCGCGCCTGGGTGCTTCGCCGAGCGTGTCGTTGGCAGGCGGCCCCGCGCGCAGCCGATGAGAGCGAGCGATTGCGTTCCTTGGAAGCGCTGGGCATCCTCGATTCGGGCTCTGAGGAGCGCTTCGATCGCTTGACGCGGCTGGCCGCTGAGATCTTCGATGTGCCGATTGCGCTGGTCAGCCTCGTCGATGCCGACCGGCAGTGGTTCAAGTCGCGCTACGGCCTGGACAGCAGGGAGCTCGATCGCGATTGGGCCTTTTGCGCTCACGCCATACTGAGTGACAGCCCGATGGTCGTCCCCGACACGTTGCTCGATGCCCGATTCGCCGACAACCCGTTGGTGTCGGGGGAGCCGTTCGTTCGCTTCTACGC
>JANNRU010000370.1:0-2055 GCA_031401755.1 Acidobacteriota bacterium
CGGAGCAGGTCGAACATATCGACCGCCAGCAACTCCTCTTCGGCGAACGCGGCCGGAACCTCCTCGCGGGTCCAGATGATGCTGCGGCGACTCTCCATCGCCTGCAGCGTTTCAGCGGCTTGCTTGAATCGCTGGTAGTCGACCAGCTGTTGGGTCAGTTCGGCTCGCGGATCGGCCGTGGCTTCCTGCTCGAGCGACTCGGGGTCCGGCGGGAGGAGCGTTCGGGATTTGATGTAGGTCAGCGTCGCCGCCATCACCAGGTACTCCCCTGCGATTTCGAGATTCAACTCGCGCATGAGGTCGAGGTACTCGTTGTACTGGCGGGTGATCTCGGCGATCGGGATGTTGGTGATCTCGATCTCGTTGATTCTGACGAGGTGCAAAAGTAGATCGAGCGGGCCCTCGAATTGCGGCAACCGCACTTGGTCGAAGGCCGCTTCCGGTTCTGGCCCGTCCAGTGGATTGGCGCGTTCGTACATCGGGACCTGATCTTTGCCGCGGCGTCGGAGCCCCGCGTGCCCGGGAAGTCGGTTTTTTGGTCGTGGCTCAAGACCGCGTGGAGGCGGACTCTACCACGCTGCGCTCGCGAGGGTCAACGCGTACCGAGTGCGGCACGCCGCACTCGTGGGCTACAGGCGAAGGCGACGATTCGTCCCGCCGCACGCGAGGAGGCCTCCGCACGGGCTTCGGCAACCGGGTCCCCACCAAAACCTGGCTGGGAGGCGTAGGTCGCCGAAACCTCGAAGCGCTTCGACGCCAGCTGTCGTTCGTCGGTACCGGACATGCAGATGACCTCGCCCTCGATTCTCGCGCTCGCGCGTCGTGGCGGCTCGCTTCCGGGCGGGGCGTCTGGGTCGACACTTTGGGCCAGCCCGACCCTGTGCTCCAGCGTCTCCTCGATCCGCGAGACGACGACCTTGAGAGAAACCAGCGGCGTACCGATCGAACTCGATCCATCGACGCTGGTCATGACGACCGAAAAGCAGGGTCGCCGATCGAACTCGCGGAACACAGCATCCTCGATCTCGACGAGCGACTGTCGCGAGATCCGCTGTTCCGGTCCGGAGTCGACCGAGATCTCTGCGGCTCCCTCGACCGAACGCTTCGCCTCGACCCCGCTTCCCGGAGCGAATAGCACGAGTAGCGTAACGGCCGGCGCGATCTTGCGTCGTACGTACGATCGCGATTCTTGTCCCTTGAGCGCACTCACAAACGGAAGACCAGACTCACCATGCCCAAGGAAACGCGATCGCCGTCAACGATGGGTTGGGGCTGACCGGGAACGAGCCTCGTCGAATTGACGAAGGTGCCATTGAGCGCTCCGATCTCTTCCAGGATTGCCCAGGCCTCATTTTGGCGCACGACTCGGGCGTGGCGTCGTGAGACCGTCCGTTTGAGGTCCAGGTCGGTCAGGTCGATGTCGGGTCTGAGCTCGGTGACCGGATCGTATCGCCCGATCAGTGTCTCCGAGCTGACGAGCCCAAAAGCCGCCGATTCGCCTTCGATTTCCAGACGTGCTCCGGCTGACACCGCAGTCCGTGCCGCAGGACTTGGAGCCGCGACCGACTCCCGCGCCGTCACGACTCCAGACTCCGAAAGTTTGCGCTCCGTCTCGCGCAGACGGATACATAGCTTGCGCAACATTCGAATTGCAATCTCGATATTGCTGCGGATCATCTTGTCGAAGGTCGAGCTGTTAATCTCGATCAGTTCACAGTCCTCGACGGCTTCTGACGACAAGGTCCGCGGAAGCCCTTCCAGAATCGACATCTCGCCGAAAAAGTCGCCCTTTTCCATGATTCCAACGGAACGGCGCTGCCCGTCGACCTCGCGGTACAGCTGGACTCGTCCCGAATGCACGACGTACATCGTCGCGCCGACCTCGCCCTCGACGAAGACGGTCTCGCCAGAGCGAAACTTGACGGCGAAGTTTTGAAACGGATGTGAAGCCACTAGAGGACAATCCTGGAAATCGACCGAACGATTGGAAGCATAAGTAGTGCCGCACGGGAAGTCAATTCGAGCGCCCCCCGCTCTCCAGGGGTGCCGTGCGCA
>JANNRU010000371.1:0-2592 GCA_031401755.1 Acidobacteriota bacterium
CCGAAGCGGTGAGTTCGGGGCGAGCCACGGTGTTGAGACTCGTTACGCCGAGCCCGCGATGGTCTGCGAGTTCGACACAAACCGATTGAAACAGGTGTTCTGGAATCTGACGACCAATGCCCTCAAGGCCATGCCCGACGGCGGTCGATTGACGATCGGGGTCGACTGGACTGAATGTGGCGAGGCGGTGGAGATCGTATTCAGGGACGAGGGTGTCGGGATGGACGACAGACAGCTGCAACGGTATTTCCAGCCGTTTTCGAGCTTCTTTGCCGAAGGTACGGGATTGGGTGCCGCGATCGTCTATCGGCTCGTGGAAGAGCATCGTGGACGAATTCACCTTGAAAGCGAGCCATCGCACGGCACAACCGTCCGGATCCGCCTACCGCGGAGGCAGGGTCCGCTGCGCCGGACGAGGACTTTAGTCGACGGCCGCCTTGCGGCCGTGGGGGGTTGAAAAGATGGGGAGAGTCCAGCTTGTCGAGGACGAGCGCAGCATGCGCGATCTGCTCGCGCTGATGCTCCGCAAAGAAGGTCATGAGGTCGAGGCGGCGGATACCGCCATCCAAGGGCGGAGCCGTCTGGAGACCGCCGGTCCCTTCGACCTGTTGATCAGCGACATCTCGATGCCCGGCATGTCGGGTTTGGACCTGCTGCGCCAATCGCGACGGATCTGCCCCGAGACCGCGGTCGTTCTGATGACCGCTTTCGGCACGAAGCAGACCGCCATCGAAGCGCTCAACGACGGGGCGAGTTATTACGTCGAAAAGCCGTTTGATCTCGACGAGATCAAGACGGTCGTCAAGAAAACCCTGGAGCAGAAACGACTCCAGGCGGAAAATGCGCACCTGCGGACACAGAACAAAGATCTGAAGGCAGAGCTCAAGATCAAGTACGAGTTCGCGGGGCTCGTCGGGCGAAGCCCGAAGATGCAGGCGATCTTCGAATTGATCAAGCGGGTCGCGGGAACGGGCAGCACGATCATGGTCTCCGGCGAGTCCGGAACCGGAAAGGAGCTGATCGCCCGGGCTGTTCATTACAACTCGGGTCGTGGTGACGGCGAGTTCGTGTCGATCAATTGCGGCGCCCTGCCGGACGAGCTGTTGGAGAGCGAGCTGTTCGGCCATATGAGGGGCTCGTTCACCGGGGCGATCGGCAACAAGAAAGGACTCTTCGAGGTCGCCAACGGGGGCACGATCTTTCTCGACGAGATCGGCGAGACCACACCGGCCATGCAGATCAAGCTGTTGCGTGTGCTTCAGGAGCGCAGGATTCGAAGGGTCGGGGGTACGGAGGAAATTCCGGTCGACGTCCGAGTGATCACGGCGACGAATCAGGACCTCGAGCGCATGGTCCAAGATCGTCGATTTCGTGAGGACCTGTTCTACCGGATCAACGTGATCGCGATCCGAATGCCGCCGCTGCGGGAAAAACCGGAGGACATCCCGGCGCTCGCGCGCCATTTCCTCGAGAAGTACCGGGCGATGGTCGGCAAGCCGATTCGCGGGATCAGCCAGGCGGCGATGGAGTTTCTGGAAAGCTACGGTTGGCCAGGCAACGTGCGGCAGCTCGAAAACGTCATGGAGCGCGCGGTGGCCTTGGAGTCGACCGAAGAGATCGGTGCGGAGAGTCTTCCACCCGAAGTTCGGCAGGGATCCGAACGGCGTGGACGCGTCGAGGTGGCCCTGCCGGAGAGCGGCATCAACCTCGAAGACTGGCTGGAGAAATCCCGAATGCACTACATGACCGAGGGGCTTGATAGGTGCGGGGGAGTCCAGACGCGCGCCGCCGAGCTGCTCGGGATGACGTTTCGTTCGTTCCGCTACTTCGCCAAGAAGTACGGGCTGAATCCGAAGGACATCTTGGCCGAGGAGGGCGTCACCGAATCCGAGGAGGAGGAGGCGGCGGCCGGCCATTCGCGGTGACGCGAAATGTCGGTTCGCGTCCGCGGAGGCCGACAATCCCTGCCCGGATTGTCGCCCGGAACGCGGGTAAAACCACCGTGCGATACCCGGGTGCCTGGTGTAAGCTCCAAACCTGCCAAGATTTCCAGGCTCCTGACCGAATGTCGATCGATTGGCATCGCCATTGCTAGATACCCGGGCAGGACTTCGAACAGCTACAAGGAGGCTATCGAATGAAGATCCGAAATTCTAAGGGTTTCACACTGATCGAGCTGCTAATCGTGGTCGCGATCATCGGCATCATCGCCGCGATCGCGATCCCCAACCTGCTGAACGCGATCGATCGCGGTAAGCAGAAGCGCACCATGGCCGACCTGCGCTCGCTCGGCACGGCGGTCGAGGAGTACTCGATCGACAACAACATCTACCCGTTGGCGGCCGACGTGGACGCTCTGAAACTCTCCGTGGCGCCGACCTACATCCGCGTGGCGCCTGCCGCCGACGGCTGGGGCACCGAGTTCGCCGTGGACAGTGCGGCAGGCGAGTACACGCTCGGCTCCTGCGGCAAGAACTCGGCGACCTGCGGCTCGCTGTCCGTGACTGCGGGCGGTGGTGACGGCGGCACGACCACCCTCTTCGAGGACGACATCGTCTTCTCGAACGGTGTTTTCGTGCAATGGCCCGAAGG
>JANNRU010000372.1:0-13699 GCA_031401755.1 Acidobacteriota bacterium
TCCAGCCGCGCCTCCTTGACGATCAACTCCGATTCCCGGCGCGCACGGTCCTTGACCTCTTCGACCAGGCCCTGCGCGGTGAGAAGAGTTTGCTGCAGCGTATGCTCCCGCGAGCGCAACCCTTCCAGATCCGTGCGGTTGCGGCCATTGTCCTCGAGCAGGCGCCCGTGTTCCAGATTCATCCGCTCGATCTCGGTGGCCAGCGATCTCAGGAACAGCCGGACCTCCTCGCGATCGTAGCCGTTGAGGCGTCGCGCAAACTCCTGCTTTTCGACGTCCATGGGTGTGAGTTGACTGGACACGGCCGCACCTCCTACAGGAATCAATCGCCGCCCAACATAGGTCGATCGCGACGTCCAGGCAAGCGTCACGGCAAAACGCACGGGAGCTATCCTGCGCGTTTTCATGACGTTGGTTCGCATGTCGCTCATCTTTCGTAACTCGGCCGGCCTGTCGGTCGCTCGCATTCTAGTCGTTGGGGCCGATCGAAGAGCGCACGCCGAAGATGGCGCTCCCGACCCGGATCAGCGTCGCCCCCTCCTCGATCGCCGGCTCGAAATCGTGGCTCATCCCCATCGACAGCTCGGGTAGCGCTCGACCGCATCGACGCTCCGCGTCGTCACGCAAGCGGCGAAGCCGCACGAAGGCGGGACGGGAGGCCTCGGGAAGGAGAGCGGCCGCGGGGACGGCCATCAATCCGCAGGGTTCCAGATGGGAGAGTCCTGCGATGGACTCGAGCATTTCGAACAGCCGTTCTCCGGCCACGCCGCCCTTGGTCGACTCGCCCGAAACGTTGACTTGAACGAGCACGCGCTGGACCAAGCCGGCCGCCGCGGCTCGACGGTCGATCTCGCGGGCCAGTACTTCATCGTCGACCGAGTGAATCAGTTCGAAGGCGCCGACCGCGTGGCGCACCTTGTTCTTTTGCAAGCGGCCGATGAGATGCCAGCGCAGTCCAGCCCCGGCAGCTTCGATCTTCGGTAACGCCTCCTGCACGCGGTTCTCACCGAACAACGACTGCCCGCAGGCCGCAAGCGCCAAGACTCGCTCCACCGAAACCGTCTTCGAGACGGCGACCAATTGAACGGCATCGGTCCGGCCCGCACGCTCGCGGGCGCCATCGACGCGTCGCAGCACTCGCGCCAGCGCGTCGGCCAGGATCGAGTCGGTCAACCGGGGGAAGGATTCGACGCCGGTTTCGAGACGGTGGCATCGTCGCCGGTAGCGTCGAGCGCTTCGTTGACCAAGCGGTCCGCGGCGCGATTCTCTTCAAGTGAAACGTCTCGAAGTCCGAGCACCGCGACGCCCGGCACGGCAGGCCCTGGGTTTCCGCGGAAGCGTCCGTCGATCGCCGCCCTAAACAGCGCCGCCCTCAAGTGCCGAGACCTCGGCCACGCCGAGCGGATCCCCGGGGACCTCCTTCGGCGCGCGGAGGCTGGCCTCGAAGACCAGCAGTCGGCGGCAACTCGAACAGCTGTGGATCTCGGTCGCTTGCCGGATCTCCTGAAAGACCTGGGGACGGATTCGGACGTAGCAACTCTGACAGGTGCCATCGTCCGCGCGGGCGAGAAAGACGCCTTGTCGTCCCGCCTCAAGCCGTTCCACTGAATTCACCAGAGCACGTGGGAGCCTGCCTTCGAGCTCGCGGCGCTCCGCCACCAGCGCTGTGATCTTCTTCTGGCTCTCGGCAACCTCGGCTTCGACCGAGGCGCGCTCGGCGTCGACCCGGCGGCGCTCTTCCTCGATAGCCGGCTGGCGCTCGGCGAGATCGGCCGCGAGGGTCTCGGTCTCTTCGAGGTCGCGGAGAATCGACTCTTCGTGCTCGCCGATATGTGCCTTGACCGTGTCGATCTCTCGCAAAATTGCCGCATACTCGCGGGTATTCTGGACTTGCATCAGATCGTCCTGGTATTTGGTTCGTTGCTCGTCGAGCGCGGCCAGTTCGATCGATCGATTGCGCCGATCGGCCTCGACGGCCTCGAACCGCTCGCGCACGGAAACATATTCCGCGTTTCGTTCGCGGAAAGCGCTTTCGATCGCCTCGAGGCGTCCCGGCGCCGCGTCAATCCGCTCCTGCTGCGCTCGGGCGGAGTAGGCGATTTCCTGTAACCGGACGAGCTCTCTGAGCTGCTGCCTGGTATTCATGGTCATGTGGTTATCGGCGTAAGCCGACCTCCCTGAAACGCGAAGGGCGCTCGATGTTCGAGCGCCCTTGAGTTGCCGTTTTGTGGTACACCCCCACGATCGGGATAGCGATCCAGCCTGCTGCTGTAGTAAATTCGCACCACGTGTGCCCTCAGGCTATCACGGCCCCCCCTCCCGGTCAATTCGAGCCTAAGATCATGGATTCCGCGCTTCGTCGGCGCGTCACGGGAGCAGGCTGCCCCCGAAAACCCAGTGGACGGCCAGCACCGGAGCGCGTGGCGGGTGCGCTGGACGCCCATAGCCCCGAAATAAACCGCGAAAACGTAGAACGTGGTTTCCGTGCTGCCCTGGATCGTGCTGACCAGGTAGCCGATGAACGAATCCGGTCGGCAGCGCCTCGACTGGCATCCCGAGCCGCGCCGTCCGGCGACGCGGATTGAGCGTGTCCAACGGCTCCATCGCGGAGAGCGCCGGAGGGTCGGGCGGCACGTCGGGAAACAGCCGGCGCAGGAACGGCGCGACCCATCGGGAAAGATCGCGCATCAGGCCCGCTTTCTCGGCCACACGCGTCAACCCGAGAAAAAACGCCATCACGACGCGGAGGAGAATCAGTCCGTTGCCCGTGTTTCGCGGGCGATCGCTCGGGCGATTAGCGCGTCCTCCGCGCTCTCGTGGTTCCGTATCGTCTCAAGGTAACGCTCGATGTCCGTTCGCAAAGCCTCGGCTTCGCCGGCGACGGCGTTTCGAACGTGGAGCCGGGCGACCTCAAGAATCTCGATCATTTTGCCGTGCTGGTGGGTCAAGCGGTCGATTTCGACGCGACAGGCCGGAAGCGCCTCGAGAATGGCGTCGAACAGGCCGCCCTCCTCGGTATTCTGGTGCTCGTGCAATCGCTCCATAAGTCCGGAGAGTTGCGCCCCCAACCGTCGCAACCAATCGTCCTCGTGCGGCTCCCGCGCGATCGCCGCGAGCGTCACTGCCAATTGGTCGAGGTAGAAATGAATCTGACCATGCTGATCGAGTTGTGCCTCAGTCAGCCCCTCGTACGTCGGTGATCCAGTCATGGCGCTTCGGACCTCCTCCGGTGACCTCTTCGTTCAGACCGAAACCTTCGCCCCGGAGGCTGCGGCGTCAAGTCCACGCTCCGAGCGCTGGACACGGCGTGCGCGCCGGCTCCCGGGCCAACCCTTATTCTAGCCCCGTGTTGCGCCCGGTCGACTGCGGCCCCGGATTCGGGGACTCGGACAACCTGCAGCAGGCCGCCTGGACCTCGAACTCGGCGTCCCGCAAATCGTCGCCTTCGATCACCAGATCGAGTCGCTCGATCCTCCTACCTCGACGCAGCACGCTGACGACGTGCGCGTAGGCCTTGGCCAGGCGCGCCAAGAACTCCTCGCTTTCATCGTGCGCGTTCGGGTCCCCGGCCGTCAGCTCCCGCGACGCGACCCGGCCGGGCGAAGCGTGGACGAGAATCAGCAGATCGGGAACGGGGGGCCGCGCCAGATCGAGGAGGTGGATCAGCCAGATCCCGGGAGCGCGTTGGAACGCGACCGAACCGATGCCACGACCGGTACGTTTCACGCCAATCAGCTGTTGCAACAGCTGAGCGACCTCGCGGTCATCGAGCCCCAGGCCGCGGCTCCGCGCTTCCGCCCGCGCTGGAAGATCGATCAGGGCACTGCCCTCCTCGACCACGAAGCGCGTTCCGGCTGCTCGCTCGAGGGCCTCGGCCATGCGCGCACGTTCGACGAGCGCCAGAAACCGTTCGCCGCGCCAAGCACGCTCGACCCCGAGCAGCCGCGCGGCCAGCGCGAGCGCCGCCCGCGCCAGCGGCCGCGGCTGCGGGCTCGTCGCTTCCCGCACACCCCTCGAATCCGCGATCAGTGACGATTTGCCGATACCGCGCGTCTCGCCGACCGTTCCCAACGCCTGGACGGCCGTTCGGTAAATCCGATGGCGAGCAATCTCGTCGATGCCGCAGACGATCACGCGGCGCGGTCGCAACGGCTTGTCGACGCCGGGCATCGGCGGCGGCGGCGGGGCGAGCGCGAGCACGTCGTCCCGAACGCGCTCGGCGATCTGCCGCGCCTCGGCCGACGCGTCATAGACCCGTGGCCGTCCGACATGGACATCGAGGGCCAGCGGCACCGGCACTCGGTGGCCGCGGGGCCAGATTCGTTCGGGGCCGGAGAGATAGACCGGAACGACCAGCAGGCCTGGCAACGCGCGGACGATCACGCCGACTCCCGAGCGGAACGGCGCGACTACGCCGGCCTCGCCTCGGCTCCCCTCCGGGAACAGGATCAACGAACAGCCGGCGCCAATTGCTTCGATGAGTGGCGCTAGCGGGTCCTTGCCGCCGCCAGATTTCCGGGCGATCGGGATTCCGTTCATCAGTCCCATGGCCATCGTGCGTTTGAGCCAACTGCTGCTGAAATAGTCCGATGCGGCCACCGGATGCACCTGCGGCAATCGGCGCAGCGAGAACAGACTCATCAGCGCCGCCGCATCGAGGTGCGAGTTGTGATTGGCCACGACGAGACACGGACCTTCGGGGATCAACCCTCGCCGTCGAATCCGCGCGCCAATGAGTCCGTAGAGCACCGGGCGCACGACGACCGCATGGAACAGCCAGAGAGCGATCCGCTGGAATGCGCGACGCACGAGAGCTTAGGCGAAGTGGTTCCAGTAGTGAAAGAACACGGGAGCGGCAACGACCGCGGGAATGGCGCGATCCAGGACTGCCGCACGTCCGACCCGTACTTCAGCCGAACCGAGTCCCAGATCCCGCAGGACCGCGTCGACGATCCAGCCGCCCAGCGTGACGGCGATCGCGACGAGGAAACCCGCACGCGCCGAGTCCTCTTCGACCATCCCGCCCCAAGGACCGGCGATGAACCCGGTCACGGTCGCCAGCAGCACGCCGCACGCCGGACCGATCGCCGACGCGACCCACCGGTCGTTGCGACGTCGGCCGATGGCCCGCTGCGGGAGCTCGGCCGCGAGCACCAGCAGGCCGAACAACTCGAGCAACCCCTCGCGCCGCGAGAGCAATCCCAGGTGCGCGGCGCAGAAGTCGAACAACAGGACCCCCAGCAGTACTCGGCCGAGAGAATCGAGCAGTCCCGGCTCGTAGCGACCCACCGACAACAGCGCAGGAAACAGCAGCACGAGCACGATCGGGACGGTCGCCAGAAACGTCTCGGTCGAGCCGACGAACCCCGGCAACAAGGCGAACGGCACTGCGAGATAAGCTGCGAGGATCGCCCGGCCGTCGCGCGGACGAAGCGGCGCCACCGAGAAATAGGTTCGCAGAGCGACCAACATCAACACCGCGAGCAGGGCGAACGAGATCCAGCGATGGGCCCAGGAGAGCAAGATCAACAGCGGTCCGAACTGCAGCCAGAAACGAAACCAACCCGGCAGCGCGCGGAACCTCCCGCCCCTGCGCTGCAGCACCATCGCGCTGAGCCCGACGATAGCGACCGCCGTGATCAGGGCCCAGTCGATCCAAGGAATCGCGGCCGGCCAGCTATCCATCACCCCTCCGGCGGCCTATTATGCTGGTCCGGCCGTCCGGGACCAGTGACCCGCGACGCGGTCCGTTTCTAGTTGACGTAGGAGCCCCCCCGTGAGCGATACATCGGTCGACAACCCTCTCCGTGTCGGGCTCCGACGAGAACGCGGCGTCGAACCGTGCGTCCTCGTCATCTTCGGCGCGTCCGGGGATCTAACCCGCCGCAAGCTCGCTCCGGCACTCTACAACCTGCAGGTCGATCGCCTGCTCCCGCGCTCGTTCGCCATCGTCGGGGTGGCCCGCAGCCCGATGCCCGACTCGGAGTTTCGCACGGCATTGCGCGAGGGCGTCGCCGCCCACTCTCGGCGTCCGATCGATGAGCGCCTGTGGGGCGAGATCGAGCAGGGACTCTCGTATGTCCCGGTCGGCGACGAGCTCGACGGCTTCGTTCGGTTGCGTGAACACTTGGAGCGACTCGATCGCGAGCGCGGAACCTCCGGGAACCGCCTGTTCTACCTCGCCGTCCCGCCCTCCGCGTTTCGGCCGATCGTCTCGCTGCTGGCCAAGGCCGGAGTCTCCGAACCCGGGGCTGGAGGCTCCTGGTGCCGGGTCGTTCTGGAGAAGCCGATCGGGCACGATCTCGCGAGCGCCAGCGACCTCAACGACGCGATCAACGCCGTCTTCGACGAGGAGGACGTTTTCCGAATCGATCACTACCTCGGCAAGGAGACGGTCCAGAATCTGCTGGTGTTTCGGTTCGCCAACTCGATCTTCGAGCCGCTGTGGAATCACAAGTACATCGACCACGTCCAGATCACCGTCGCTGAGTCGATCGGTATCGAGGGGCGCGGACGATACTTCGAAGAGGCCGGGACGACGAGGGACATGGTGCAAAACCACCTGTTCCAGTTGCTCTGCCTGATCGGCATGGAGCCCCCGGTCGCCTTGCGCGCCGATGCGATTCGAGACGAGAAAGTCAAGGTTCTGCAATCCTTGCGCGAGGTCGACCCGGCCAGCTCACACGAGGCCACGGTTCGCGGCCAGTATGCGGCCGGCGTGATCGGCGACGAGAAGGTAATCGGTTATCGCGAAGAGGAAGGTGTCGATAGGAACTCGCGCACCGAGACCTACTCGGCGCTGGAGCTCTACATCGACAACTGGCGTTGGGCCGGCGTTCCATTCTTTCTACGCGCCGGCAAGCGCCTTCCCAAGCGAGCCACCGAGATCGTGCTGCAATTCAGCGGGGTCCCGCACCGTTTCTTCGAACGACGCGCGGCGGCCAACTCTCTGACGCTGCGGATCCAGCCCGACGAGGGGATCAACCTGAAGTTCGACGCCAAGATTCCGGGACCCAAGCCGCACCTGCAACCCGTCAGCATGGACTTCCGCTATGGCAGTTCCTTTGGGCAAGCACCGCCCGAAGCTTACGAGCGGCTATTGCTCGACGCGATGCTCGGGGATTCGACGCTGTTCATTCGACGCGACGAGGTCGAGGCGGCTTGGAGCTATATCGACCGACTTTACGAAGGTTGGGGCAACAACGGTCCGGAGGCGCTTCCTGAGTATGTTTCCGGGACTTGGGGACCAGCCGAGGCGGATGTCTTGCTCGCCCGATCCGGGCGCACTTGGAGGAGGCCCTGACCATGGACGCTCCCTCCCGCATTCGCGTCACCGATCTGTCCCGCATCGAACAGCAGCTCGCGGAGATGTGGCGCGACGTCTTCACCAAAGACGAGTCGATCGTGCGCGCGACGAAGTTCAATCTGATCGTCGCCTGTGCGGACTCGGAGACCGACCTGCTGTCCGTCGGGCAGTCCCTGGCCCGGCTGTGCGAGACCGAACCCGGTCGAGCGCTGGTTGTCGTTCCGCCTCCGGTCTCGCGACGCGGCGGATCGGTTGGAATCGAGGCCTGGGTCTCGACTCATTGCCACCGCTTGCCGTCGGGCGGCCATGCCTGCAGCGAACAGGTGACGATCGAGGAGACCCCGGAATCAGGTGAGGCGCTCGAATCGATGATCCGCTCGATCCTGGTCCAGGATCTCCCGGTCTACTCCTGGTGGCGGCGACGGATCGATCAAGATGCCCCATTGCTCGCGCGACTCCGCGGACTCTCGGACTGCCTGATCGTCGACGGCGCGAGCTTCGACGATCCCGCGCCCCAACTCGCCCGACTCCACAGACTGGAAACCGATCGCCGTCGGAACGGCTCGACTGTCGACTTGGCTTGGCTGCGTCTAGAACCCTGGCGAGAAGCGGTCGCATCGTTCTTCGACGTGCCTTCGCTTCGCGGACGCCTCGAGGGCCTGACCAAGGTCGAGATCGTCTCGGGCGGGCCGGCGTCGCGCGGGGTGTGGTCCACGGCCGCCCTCTACCTCACTGGCTGGCTGGCGACGCGCTTGGGTTGGTCTGCGGGCGCTCGACCGACGATTTGGCATCTCGAGGATGGCGGCGAGATTCGCGTGCTCCCCAATGGGTCGTCGTCGATCGCCGCCGGCACCATCGGGTCCCTGAAGTTGTCCTGTACGGGGAACGGAATGACGACGGTGTTCAGCGCCGAACGGCTCGAAGACGATTACGTGCGTCTATCCGTCGAGGCCGAAGACGCCTGTCCGGTACCGCAGCGCCTACGCCTGCCGCACCGCGACGACTCGAGACTACTCTGCGGTGTCGTTCAGCTTCACTCCGTCGACCCGGTCTTCGACGAGACTCTGGACCTGATCGCAGGCTTAACGCTTGGATAGCCGATGAAACGAATCGTGCGACTCGACGACGCGGACGCGGTCGCCGAAGCGGCGGCAGATCGCATCGTCGAGGCCGCCGAACGTGCCATCACGGCCCGCGAGCGCTTCGTTCTCGGGCTGTCGGGTGGCTCGACCCCGCACAAGCTTTACCGGCGACTGGCCGAGTCGTCGGCACGATCGCGCATCCCTTGGGACCGTACCTGGGCCATCTTCGGAGACGAGCGTTGCGTGCCCCCAGCGAGCGAACGCAGCAACTACCGTCAGGCTCGCGAGACGCTCCTCGAGCACGTCCCGTTACCGGCGGACCAAGTTCTGCGCATCGAAGGCGAACTCGGTCCGGCCGCGGCGGCCCTGGGCTACGAATCGGCGCTGCGAGGCCTGTTCCCTGGCGAGATCCAGCCCCGCTGCGATCTTCTACTACTCGGGCTTGGCCCGGATGGCCACGCGGCCTCGCTGTTTCCCGGTCGTCCAACGCTCGACGAACGAACTCGCTGGGTCGTCGGGGACTTCCCGCACGGCGACGGCGAGGAGGGTCGAGTCAGTCTGAGCCCTCACGCCATTCGGGGATCGCGGCAGATCCTGTTCCTGGTCACGGGGGCGGAAAAAGCACGGATCGTGGCCGAGATTTTCGGCGGACGCCCGCACGAGGTCCCCTACCCGGCAGAGGCTCTCGTTCCGGACCGCGGGATACTCGACCTATTGGTCGACCGCGCTGCCGGTGCCGAACTCAATTGCCAGGCCTGAATCCGGAGATTTCGCACCTGCGACCCTGGATCCGCAAATAATCACACTCGAACCTAGGCGAGACCTTGGTTTTCTCTTATATTCCCGCCTCGAATGAGCGTCCCTCGACACAACGCATGGCTGAGATCGGCAATGGGCACCGTCGTCGCGTGCGGCGTGAGCGCCAGCGTGGCCCAGGCCCAGGTGAGTTGCGACCTGTTGTTCCGCGAAGTCGCCGAGTTGGCCCCGATCGTGGCCGTAGTCGAGGTGGACGCTGTCGGTCGCGACATGACGGCTCTAAAGCTGATCGAGCTTTTGCGCGGTGAACTGGCGGTGGGTGACACTCGCGTCCCGGCCGCGCCCATTCTCGAGCGCGCCGGAACCAGGCGCCTCCACGCCGGAGACCGACTGCTCGTGGCACTGGACGGCGCGCTCCACCCACTTCGTTGGGTCGAGGGCATGGGAACCTGCTCGGCGGTCAGCGTGTTGCGGCTGGCGCACTCGGGCTTGCGCCCCGCGGAGCGGACGGCGTACGACGGTCGACGCAAGGCGCTCGAAATGGCAGAGATCCGCGCCGAACTCGCGGAGTCTCCCCGGGTGAGCGGTGGGTTGGCGTCGGCCAGTCAAATTTCTGAGCGCTGAGGCGCGTTCAGTCCGCTTCACTGAGCCACGCCCGCACGCGCGACGCCACCGACTCCGCAGTAAGACCGTAGGCCTCGGCCAACCGCTCCGCGGGAGCCGAGGAGCCGAACTGATCGATCCCGATGTTTAGCCCGTTCGGCCCGGTAAGCGCCTTCCACGGGCCGGTAATGCCGGCCTCGATCGTCGCGATGCGCGCCCCGTCGGGGAACAGCCGCCGACGGTAGTCCGGTTCCTGCTCTTCAAATAGCTCGACGCACGGTATCGAGACCACGTCGAGCGAGATCCGTTCGTCGGCGAGCAACCGCCTGGCAGCCAGCGCCAGGTGTAGCTCGGACCCGGTTGCCGCCAGGATCGCTTGCGATCGGCCGTCGCCGACGATCCGATAAGCACCGCGCCGTGGATCGCCAAACTCCCCCGCGACCTCGCGCTCGATCGCCGGCAGACTCTGACGCGTCAGCAGTAGGGCGCTCGGCCCATCGGTGCGCTCCAGTGCCATCCCCCAGGCCAGGGCCGTCTCCAACCCGTCGGCCGGTCGAAAAACGCGCAACCCCGGTATCAGGCGCAAGCCCCAGGCGTGTTCGATCGGCTGGTGGGTCGGTCCATCTTCGCCGACGAAGATCGAATCGTGGGTGTAGACCCAGATCGCCGGTAGCCCCGCGAGCGCCGAAATCCGCACGGGCGGACGCATGTAGTCCGAGAAAACGAGAAACGTCGACCCGTAGGGACGGAAAGCCCCGTGGTACAGCATCCCATTGACGATCGCGCCCATCGCGTGCTCACGGATCCCGAAGTGCAAGTTGCGGCCGGCGTAGTTTCCGATCGCGACGGACGGCGAGCCCTTCAGCAACGTCTTCGTGGACGGCGCGAGGTCGGCCGAGCCACCCACGAGGCCCGGCATGCGGGCCGCGGCCTCTTGCAAGACTGCGGCCCCATGAGCCCGCGTCGCGCCCGCGCCGCGGGGCGCCAGCTCCATCAATTGCTCGGTCAGTTTCGCCGGCGCGGCGCGGTCATGGATCGCATCCCATTCCCGTGCAGCGTCCGGATAAAGCCGCCGCCACCCGTCGAAGCGGTCCTCCCAGGCCGTGCGCAAAGCGCGACCCTCTTCGGCCCGTTCCTGAAAAAAAGCGCGAACATCATCGGGGACGAAAAATGTCGGCTCGAGCGGCCAGCCGACACGCTCCTTCGCGGCGCGCACCTCATCGGCGCCGAGCGGCGCGCCGTGGGACTCGGCGGTGCCCTGCTTGGTCGGAGCTCCTCGGGCGATCTGCGTGCGGCATCGAATCATCACGGGTCGCTCGTTCTCGGCGATCGCCGCGTCGATCGCGCTGGCGATCGCCGCGTGGTCGTGCCCGTCGATGCTTCGCGTGGTCCAGCCGTAGGACTCGTAACGCCGCGAGACATCCTCTGAGAAGGCCAAATCGGTCTTGCCCTCGATCGTGATGTGGTTGTCGTCGTAGAGCACGATCAACCCGTCGAGGCCGAGATGTCCGGCGAGCGATGCCGCTTCGCCGCTGATGCCTTCCATCATGTCGCCGTCGCTGGCCAGGACGAAGACACGATGCGAGACAGGGCTGAACTCCTCGGACCGGCCGACGCGCGCGGCGAGCATTCGCTTCGCCAAGGCCATGCCGACCGCGTTGGAGATCCCCTGGCCCAGCGGCCCCGTCGTCGCCTCCACGCCGGGGGTGTGGCCGAATTCGGGGTGGCCGGGTGTCCGGCTCCCCCATTGCCGAAAACGACGCAACTCGCCGATCGGCAGATCGTAACCGCTCAGGTGCAACAGCGCATAGAGCAACATGCATCCGTGACCCGCCGAGAGCACGAATCGATCCCGGTCAGGCCATGTCGGCTTCGCCGGATCGAATCTCAGATAACGGCTCCACAAGACGAACGCCAGGTCCGCCGTACCCATCGGCATCCCCGGATGACCCGAGTCCGCCTGTTCCACCGCATCGACGGCCAGGAAGCGAATCGTGTTGACGGCACGTCGAGCGAACTCGGTATCGATGGTCTGCGACATCAATTCACCCATTCTCCTGGATCGACGGGATTCATGAACGCGCGGGGCTCAGACGAGCCGCTCGGCGCGCGCCGCGGCGCCGAGAAGCGCCGCGCGAGGCTCGAGAATGACGCGGACGGGAATCCGCGCGATGAACGGCGAGAGTCGTCCCTTTTCGCGAAAAGCATCCAGGAAAAGTTTCGAGCGCAGGCGCGGCAAGATCCGCGGAGCGATTCCGCCACCGATCCAGACACCGCCCGAAGCGCGCGCGACGAGCGCCAGATCGCCGGCGGCCGCACCATAGTGGGCCACGAAAAGGTCAAGGGCCGCGGCCGCACGCGGGTCCTCGTCGGCCAGCGCGGCCTCGGCGATCGCTGCCGGGCGATTGCTCGCCTTGGCGATTCGCCCCGCCATCGTTCGCGCGCGACGGAACGATCCATCGTGACCGAGGAAATCATCGATTGCCGCGAGTCCCGGACCCGAGACCACACGTTCGAGGCTCACGCGCCCGTGCCGGCGACGCAGGAATCGCAGCAGTCGCTCGTCACGTGCGTCGCGCGGTGAAAAACCTTGGTGGCCGCCTTCACTAGGCACCGGCAGAATGCCGTTTCCATCGCGAACCAGCAGGGCCATTCCCAGTCCGGTCCCGGCTGCGATCAACGCCGCGTTTCCCGTTGCGCCGCGCAATCGCGGGGTCAGGTTCAGACTGTCCCGGGCGCCCAACTCCGGGATTCCCCAGGCCGTCGCCTCGAGATCGTTCAGCAACGCGACCCGGGAGGTACCTACCGCCCGGCGCACGCGGCCCAGTTCGACCGGCCATTTCAAATTGACGATCTGGCTCCGGTCGCCGACGATCGGGCCGGCAACGCCAATCGCGGCCGCGCTCACTCGCTCGCGGCCGTCCGCTCGAAACTCGCGCAACATCGCCTCGAACGACGAGAACGCGGCACTGGCGAAAGAGTTCTCGCGTAACGAGTGCAGGCGACCGCCGCGCCGCTCGAATAGCCCGAGCAGCGTCTTGGTCCCACCGACGTCTCCGGCCAACAGCACCTGGGGATTATAGGGGAATGGCTGAGGTACCGGAGGCGCAGCCCGAGTCAGCGTAGTTCGCTATCGAGCGCCTTCGTGACGACGCCGCGTTCGCGGGCTTCCCGGAGAGCCCAGTCCCGGTCCTCGATCTCGCCCCGAACATGGGCTACGGCGGCCAGAAGCGCGAACGCCTCACCGAGCACCTGGCGATCGCCGCCGATCCAGAGGCTCCACGACTCCGCGCGGGGGGCCGCTCGCCCCCGCGGGAACACCCGCCGCATCAAGCGGCGAAGCCGGTCGTAGGCGGCCTGAGAATCGCCGGCCGCAAGTTCTACCCGCGCACGCAGGAGATCGCGTTCGACTCGATAGGTCGTCTCATCCGGGCGGCCCAGGCGCGATTCAGCAGCCGTCAACTGGATCAGGCCTTCGGTATCTCGTCCCTCGTCGATCAGCAGTCGTGCGAGATCCAGGTGGAGCCGTGCTTCTTCGAACGACTCGCTCGCGGCCGCGTCGGCCAGCGAGTCCGGAGCGGTGGCGGAGACAGCGGAAGGTCCGGACGCCTCGAGCGCTCGGAGATAGTCCTCAACCGCCTCGTCCACCTGGCCTCCCGCCACGTGATCGCTCGCGCGACACGCGAAGTAGCGTCGGGGATTGGAATCGGCGGACCAAAACCAGGCCAGAGTCTCCCTCCGCGGATCGAAGACGAGGGCGCTGGGCGGGCCGGAAGTTGGAATCTCGAAGGCCGCGTCGGACCGCTCGAGGAACAATCGCCCGTCGACCTTCGGCTGGAGCTTCGAGCCGATCGCGACCCTGTACGGGATCATCAGCGTCGCCCGCCCATCGGTCCGGGTCGGCCTCAATTCGCGACGCAGGTCCCAGGATCCTGCGGCATCCCGAACCAGC
>JANNRU010000373.1:0-7331 GCA_031401755.1 Acidobacteriota bacterium
GTATCCCAGATGATGGTCTCAGAAGTGGGGCGGACGATAAGTTCCTCCTCCAGTTTGGCCGATGGGTCCACTACCACGCCGCTGCCGTCCGGGGCGTTCATCAGGCGGTGGTGGGTGATCACGGCGCACTCCTTGGCGAAGCCCTCCACGTGGTTAGCCTCACGCGCCAAGAACGACTTCGGAATGAAGAGCGGGAAATAGGCGTTCTCGTGGCCTGTCTCTTTGAATCGGCGGTCGAGGACGCGCTGCATGTTCTCCCAGAGCGCGTAGCCGTGAGGGCGGATGACCATGCAGCCGCGAACCGGGGAATAGTCCGCCAACCGCCCGTGGGTGACGAGGTCGGTATACCAGTCGGAGTAGCTCTTGCTCCGCGGCGTGATCAGCTTGGCCATCGGGGTTCCTCGAACGAATTGGCGTCAGGGGCGCCGGATTATACCAGCAGACTCAGGGTTCTTCTTGGGCGCGCCCAGTCATCGGTACGAAGCGAACGGGGATCAACTCTCTCCGTGAGAAGCCCTCCGCCGTCCGCGTGACCACGACCAGCTCCTGGCGGTCGCCACCGACAGGGATGACCAGGCGCCCGCCGACCGCCAGCTGCGCCAAGAGCGGCGGCGGGATCTCGGGAGGAGCGGCGGTGACCAATATGGCGTCGAACGGCGCCTCCTCCGACCAACCCGCGAACCCGTCGCCGATGCGTTGTCGCACGTTGGAATAGCCCGTCTCTCCCAAATTCCTCCTGGCTGTCTCACCCAGCTCCGCCACGATCTCGATCGTGAACACCTCGTCGACGATCTCCGCCAGGACGGCCGCCTGGTAGCCGCACCCGGTCCCGATCTCGAGCACTTTCATTCCGCTCCTCGGACGTGCCGCCTCCGTCATCAGCGCCACGATGTAAGGCTGGGAGATCGTTTGGCCGTGTCCGATCGGTAAAGGTCGGTCCGTGTAGGCGTGTTCGGCGAGCTCCGGCGGGACGAACCGCTCCCTCGGCACGCGGCTCAATGCGCCGAGAACCGCAGGATCGCCAATCCCCCGTGGCTCGATCTGGGTCGCCACCATCAGCGCGCGCCGCCGGGAATGGACGGCGTCGCTCTCCTCCGGCGAGCCGTTCGTCGGGGGCGGCTGGACACCAGAGGCGCAGGCCCACAGAACCCCGACAAGGCTGACGAGGATCACTGCGCCCAGTGTCGTGGCGGTGCCGAACATCCCGACCGACCGTACGCGGGGGCCGGCCTTGCTGTCAAGTTCCGGGGGCTTCTCGGTATTCTCCGTCCCGCCAATGTCGAGACCGGACCTGCGACCGTCGCGTACGGGGATTCGGCGCCTGACCGCGTTTCTCCTGCTCGTTCCGCTCGGATTCGGTTGTGGCTCGGCCGCTTCGCCGCCGCCGTCCAGAACGAGGATCC
The DNA here is from genome assembly GCA_031401755.1 of Acidobacteriota bacterium. Lineage (GTDB taxonomy): Bacteria > Acidobacteriota > Polarisedimenticolia > Polarisedimenticolales > Polarisedimenticolaceae > JANNRU01. The sequence continues at coordinate 1,404 of JANNRU010000373.1, forward strand.
GGCTCGCCTGTACTCCCTCGTCTCCGGGATCGCCGGTGCCCCGGGGTTCGGCGCCGACGAGTCGCAACCTGGATTCGCGAGCGCTACCGCGACGACGAGTCAGGAAGGGATCTAGGATCGGTGCCACTCGACAAACTGTTTTCGCTCGGACCGGGTACCTCCCAGAGCCTGCACGGACGCGCTGTGGTCCAAAACTACGCGCGCTTCGCCTGCCGCCACGTCGACTTGTCGCCGCTTCCCCCGGGGACCATCCTCTACCCTGCGGCGAAGCCAGTCGGCAGCGTTCGGGTCGTGCGCTTGCCAAACGCCGGAGTACTGGAGATCGAGAGCTTGGAAAGCGTGCGACTCGGCTGGACGCTGGTCAGGGTCGACGCGGCCGACTCCTGTCCCGCTGGATGGGCTGGCGAGCGCGTGGCGCCGATTCCGGGCACGGAAACGACGACCACCGTGCGGTGGACGTTCAAATGACGAGCTCGAACTGGCGCCTTCAGGTCGGACTTGCGTTGGGCGGCGGCGCCGCACGAGGGATGGCTCACCTCGGGGTATTGCGTGCGATCGAGCGAGCCAAGTTGCCGATCGACATCATCGTCGGGACGAGCATGGGAGCGATCATCGGTGCGGCCTATGCCGCGGGCCGGTCGGCCGCCGACCTTGAAGTGCAAGTCCGAGACGTGCTGACGAGCGAAGAGTTTCGCCGTAATCGCCTCAGCTTTCTTCGCGAGACCAAGGCTCAGCGCGGACACGTCCTTTTCTCGGTCGCGAATCTCGTCCGTCGTGGGATCTTTTACGGAGTTTCGACGATGCGTTCGTCGTTCTTGTCGGCCGAAGAATTTGCCGGCAGTATAGGCGCTATCGTCCCCGATGTCTTGATCCAGGATCTGCCGACGCGATTCGGCGCGGTGGCGCTTGACATCGAGTCGGCCCAAGAAGTCGTTCTGGCGAGCGGGAGTCTACGAAGGGCGACCGCGGCCAGTTCGGCGATACCCGGCATTTTGCCGCCGGTGCGGCATAACGACCGCTTGTTGATCGATGGCGGGTGGGTCGACAAGGTTCCGGTGATCCCGGCATTCAAGCTCGGGGCGGACGTCGTGATCGCCGTCGACATCTCGGCCGGGATCGAGGATGCGCGTGGGTATCGACGCGGGGTCGATATCATGGTCCGGGCCAATGCGATCAAAGACTCGACGCTGGTAACATACCTGTGCCGGCTAGCGGACGTGGTGATCGAGCCCGCAGTCAAGTCGATTCACTGGGCCGATTTCGGGGCATTCGAACAGTGCTTCCAAGCGGGCGACGTCGCGGCGAGCGGGCAAGTCGACCGCATTCGCCAGTTGCTGCGGCAGGAGCGGCTGCTGTCGCTGCTGCGGCCGGGGTCGGGAAAGAAACTCGCGGAGTCGCACCTCGACGCAGCCGATCAGATGCTGGTGGTGGAGTGATCCCGCGAATTCGGTCGAGGAGGCCGCGATGAAGCGAGAACACGTTCACCTGATCGGGATCGGGGGAACCGGCATGACCGCGTTGGCAGGCCTGCTCCAAGCGTCAGGCTGCCGGGTCACCGGCTCAGATGGCCCACTCTACCCGCCGACGTCGACCCTCCTCGCCGAACTCGCGCTCACGGTCTACGAGGGATTCGACGCCACCCACCTCGAACCGACGCCTGACCTCGTGGTCATCGGCAACGCGTTGAGCCGCGGTAACGTGGAGATTGAAACGACTCTCGATCGCGACCTCGAGTACGCGTCGATGCCGCAGGTGCTTCACGAACGGTTCCTGCGTCACCGACACTCGGTCGTGGTTGCCGGCACCCACGGAAAGACGACGACTGTCGCCATGCTCGCCTGGGTGCTGACCCAGGCAGGCCGGAACCCCGGTTTTCTTGTCGGCGGGGCGCCGCAGGATTTTCCAGCACCCTTCGGGCTCGGTGGTGGCGAGTTGTTCGTCATCGAGGGCGACGAGTACGACACCGCGTTTTTCGACAAGGGGCCGAAGTTCATGCACTACCGGCCGGACACGGTGATCCTGAACTCGGTAGAGTATGACCACGCCGACATCTATCCTGACTTTTGCAGCGTCAAGACGGCTTTCCGCAGGTTGACGCAGCTCGTTCCGCGACGCGGCCTGCTGGTCTATCACGAGGACTGCGAGGCCGTCCGCGAGGTGACGGCGCAGGCGCCATGTAAAGTCCGTGGTTTCGGTATCGAGCGCGGCGAATGGCGGGCGGTCGAACTCGACTCGACCCCCGATGCGATTCGATTCCGAATCGAGCGCGGCGGAGATCCTTACGTCAGTGTCGCGCTCGCGGTACCTGGTGAGCACAACGTACGCAACGCCCTCGCTGTCGCGGCTGCGGCCGACTCGTTCGGGCTGTCGCCGGCGGAGATCGCGCGCGGCCTTGCCGGTTTTCGAGGGGTGCGACGACGCCTGGAACTCCGAGGGACGCAGGCCGGTGTGACGGTTATTGACGACTTTGCCCACCACCCGACCGCAATCGAGGCCACCCTACGTGCGGTTCGCAGCCGTTGGCCCGAGGCGAAAATCTGGGCCGTCGCTGAGCCCAGATCGTCCACGATGCGGCGGCGGGTGTTCCAGGACCGTCTCGTCGCCGCGTTCGACGCCGCGGATCAGACGATCATCGCTTCGGTCTGGGGAGCGGATGCGCTTCCCGCCGCGGAACGCCTCGATCCGGAACGCCTCGTCAGTGCCTTGGTCGAGCGCGGCCGCGCGGCCCGTTTCGTTTCCGACGTCGGGGCGATCGCAACCCGGATCTCCGAAGAGGCCGACCCGGGCGACGTCGTCGTGATCATGTCGAACGGGGCTTTCGGAGGACTGCACGAGCGGCTGCTCGAGCTGCTCGAGGCCCGGTCGGTTGCGACGCTGCCGCGATACGGCCCGTGACCGCGCGCGAGCCTCGACTGTGGGTCGTCGATCCTTCGGTTCACCGTGCCGAGGATCAGGGCGTTTCCGAGGTGCTCGCCGGCTGGCCGGGCACGGCGCGTCTCTTCCGGCCCGGGCTGAGCGCGGGGGACGGTCCGTCGCCGGTTCTGGGCTACGAGACCGACGCGATTGTCCTCCTCGGTTCTGCGGCCTCGGTGTACGACCCCGATCGTTGGATTGTGGATCTGGCGGATTGGCTACGCCCGATCGTCACCGGATCGATCCACATTCCCTTGCTCGGAATCTGTTTCGGACACCAGTTGGTCGGTCACGTCGCCGGTGGCCGCGTCGGATGGCTGCGTCCCGATCGATCCAAGTCGAAGGGGGTCCGAGTCACGCGATTCGCCGCAAGCCGCCTCCTTCCCGGCGAGCCCGAGCTGCGCGTCGTAGTCAGCCATCGCGAAGAGCTCCAGGATCTGCCAACCGGTTTCTACGGCGTAGCGCGCCGTCACGCTTCCGCTCTTGATGCGATCGAACACGTCGAACTTGAGCTGTTCGGTGTTCAGTTCCACCCGGAAGCTCGCGACGAGTTCGCGCGGTCGGCAAGTATCGATCCGACGGAGATCGACGCTCGGGTGATCGCCGACGGCCGACGGCTTCTGGCGGCCTTTCAATCCCGGGCCTTGGACCGCTGGCGCGCCGGCAGCGTTGCGCCGGACAGCGAATGAGAGAGCGGGCGGCATCGCCGCCCGCTCTCAAGGGCCTGAAGGAGGGGGGGTTCAGGCCCGCAGTTTGTTGCGAGTCGTTACTTGTCCTGCGGCCGGGCGCGGCGCCTGCCTGAGGATCCTTCTTTTCCGGGTCGCGGCGGCGCCGGGCGGGGAGCGGTCGTTGGCTCGGGCTCGGCTCCCGAGCTTTCGTTCGACGGGCTCGATGGAGCCTCGGCTCGACGCGTCGTGGACGATTCGGGTGCTTGCCGGGCGGGTGGTCGTCGCTCGGCCGGCGCGGCGGGCGTGGAGTTTTTCGGCGCGGTGGCGAGACGGGCGACCGGAGGTCCGGTCCGCGGCAACAATCGCGCGGACGATCCGGGAGACCGGCCCTGACCGCCATCGGCTGCGGGTCGCGGTGGCGCGGATTTCGTCGGCGATACAGCGCGGCCTCGCCGCGAATCGTCGACCGGGCGAGCCTTCGCGTCGCGGGCCGTCTCGGCCGGCGGAGATTGCGTCGTGGACTTTTCCTCCGACCCTTGCGTTTGGCGAGGAGTCGTCAACCGACGGTAGATAATCCGCAGTCGTTCGGTCGAGCGAATCGTCCCCTCGGTCGCGGTTGGGGCCGGAGTTTCCGTGCCCGGCGCGGGCTTGGGTGTCGTCCCGGCTCGATCCATGGAACGCGACCCAGGAGCGCTCGGACTTGGCCCGACCAGACTCGGGCGGCCCAAAGGCAACGCGCGTGGCCGAGCCTCTGCGGCTCGTTCGCGGCCGGGATGATCGATCCGCGGACGAGGTCGATGGCTCGGACGCTCGACGGGCGTTGTTACGGCTGGGCGACTGAGGAGCTGCCGCTCGCGATCACGTAGCCTCAGTCCTTCGCCACGGGCCGGTCCCGCAGCCGAATCTCGCCGGAACTCATCGGTCAACCTCTGACGGGCTTGCGGTGATTCGGCCAGCCCGCGCGGCGAGACTCTCGGTGCGTGCCGGACCCGTGAGGTCCGTTCGAGTTCCGGCCCGACACGGTCGGCGGTGAGACCGACCTGAGAGTAGTTTCGATGGGCGATCTGTTCGTGGCGAACGAAGGTCCAAGCATGCGGATCGTAGCCGGAATGGTGGACGCGGCCAACGACAAGGGGCCGCCCCCAGTAGTCCAACGGACACCAGCCGACGAAATTGGGACCCCAGGACCACGAGACCCATGCGCCGGCGAACACGCGCCCGGGAACCCATCCCCATCCTTGACCACCGATCCAGATCCATCGCCCGTAGTGATACGGCGCCCAACCCCACGGCTCCGAGGAGACCCAGAAATAACCGGCCGGACCCGCGGACCAGGTTCCATGAAAGTACGGTCGCCAATTCGTGCCGATGCCGTTCGGGCACCAGACGTAGCCGTGCGCCGGCTCGTAGACCCAACGACCGTGGTAGGCCAACTCGACGTAGTACGGGCGGACTTCGACGGGAAGGGACGCGTAGACTTGGACGTCACCGCCGCTGTAGCGTTCGCGGACCCGGTAGATCCGGTCGCGGCCGTCGACCCAGTGGTCGAATTCGTCGCGCGCGAGGGTGTTGAAGGCGGACACGGCGCTCGGCGTGCCGTCGGGCTCGATCTCGACGAGCGATCCCGCGCGGACCAGCATGGCGCCGCGATCGCTACGGACCTCGACCACGCCACGCCAACTCGCGACTCGCGTCGAGCCGTAGGCGTCGACGTCGATTCGCAAGTCGTTGTCGCCCAGGAGTCGAATCGAGGCCGCCGGAGTGTCGACGCGGAACTCGTCTCCGCGCGACGGCGCCGCGGAAAGGCGCAGGGAACCTGATTCGATCTGAAGCAGTGTCGACGCGTCGTTCGCCGCGTAGGGGGTTGGCAAGGAGTAAAGGGTCAACTCGGTTCGCTCGTCCAAGCGCAGGAGCGATCCATCCGCCAGCTGCAACTCGGCTCGCTCGTTGTTGGAGGTCGAGAGGCGGTCCCCGGGGTAGACCGGGATGTTGGGCTCGCCGGTCTCCACCCCCCCTGTGGGATCGGAGAATTCCGCCCGTGAGATCGTCAGCCCGCCTTCGCGATATCGAACTCGGCCGTAATCCCCGGCGACGAGCTCATCATCCCATTCAGAGCCGGAGACTTCCGCGGGCACTGCCGTTGCGGCGACCAGTACTCCCGTGGCGAATCGCAATCCGAGCCTGGAAAATTGTCGCATCTGAGGCACCCAATCTGCCCTCCGCCACCACACTATTGCATCGAACGTGCCACACGGGATTCCCCCTGAAGGCGGCCGGCCGCCGGGCAATCGGCAGGCTCGGACTGCGGGGACGTCACCGCATGAGGACGCGCCGTCCTTTGTTCTTG